>CAKUFB010000158.1 GCA_934647145.1 uncultured Clostridia bacterium | reverse complement strand
GAGCCTGCACCCACTTGCGTCCGCCGGTTCTGGCGACGAATTCGGGAACCATAGATTGGAGTTCCCGAATTCTGCGGAAAACTCCTGTCGGCGTTGCCGACGCGGGCAGTGCAAATACACAGCGTGGGTACTTGTCAGAGCTTTTTTGATAAGCAAACCGGCCGCCTCGTCTGAAGCGACCGGTCTTTCTTTGAAGAAGAGGGGAAAATGAGGAGGAAGAAGCCGGAAGAAGACGGCTCTTCCAGGGATTATTTCTGGGAATTGACCAGCTCCTGCACCTTGTCCAGGTCGGCGTCAGTCGCCTTCTTGACGGCGTCCTGATGATCCGGGTCGACCTTCTGGGAGCCGTGGGTCATGCTGCCGGAGAAGTGGATGCAGGTATGGCCGTCCATGCCGTTGTCGGCGATGTGATCGTCCGGGTGAGGATAGCCGTTCGCGGAGCCCGCCAGGGTGACTCCGCCCACGGTGACGTACACCGCGTGGCGCGTCCAGGACCATTTCTGGTTGTACATCTTGAACATCTGCCAGGTGTCGTACTGGGTCAGCGGCTCCACGTCGGCGTGATTGTAGCCGCCCACGCGCTTGACCTGGAAGCTGATGCCGGTCGCCACGTCGGTGACGGTCGCCACAGCGCCCACCTTGAAGACGCCGGAGGACTTGCCGAAGTAGTGCTCGTCGGTCCAGTCGGCGGCGATCGCCTTGGAGAGCTTGGGCTTGACCGGGTCGCCCTTGGTCTCGGAGGGGGTTTCGTCGTTGCCCGTGGTGGAATCCTCGGCCGAGACGACCGAATCGGAATACAGCTTGGTCAGCGTCTTGGGGCCGGCCACGCCGTCCGCGTCCAGCTTGTTGCTGTTCTGGAACCACTTGACGGCCTCAACCACGTCGGCGGTAAAGCAATCGTCGCTGCTGCCCTTGTAGAACTTGAGCTCGGTCAGCCGCTGAATCAGCAGCTCGACCTGCGCGCCCTTGTCGCCCTTGCTCAGGAGAATGTCGGTTTTCGCGTCGGAGTAATCCGGCGGCACGTCGTCCTCCACGGCAAAGAGCAGAGCCTGCATGTCAGGTGTGGCGGTCTTTCCGTCGCCGGGCATGCCGTGCGCCTGAAGGAAGGCCAGCACCGCGGCCACGGTCTTTGAGAAGTAGCCGCCGGTCGGCTCGACGCCCAGGTAGCCCAGATTGGCCAGGCGCTTCTGCAGGGCGTAGATCGCGTCGCTGGTTTCGCCGTAGGTCAGGGTGACGTAGCTCAGCGCGGGATCGGGCGTGGGCTCGGGGGTGGCGGTCGGCTCGGGCGTGGCGGTCGGCGCGGGAACATAAGTTTCGCCCTTTCTGGGGGCGTATTCGGAGAAGAGAATTTCCTGCATTTCGGGGGTGGCGGTCTTTCCGTCGCCCTCCATGCCGACGGCCTTGAGGAAGGCCTTCACGCCGCTGGCCGTGGCCGAGAAGTAGCCGCCGGTGGCGGAGCAGGAGACATAGCCCAGCTCCTTCAGGCGCACCTGCATGGCCCTGACCGCGTCGCTGTCCGACATATTGGCCTTGAGCGTGGCGTACACGACCGGCTCCCTGGTGGGGGCGGGGGTGTCGGTGGGCGCAGGGGTGGCGGTCGGTTCGGGCGTGGCGGTCGGCGCGGGGATATAGGTCTCGCCCTTTCTGGGGGCGTGGTCGGAGAAGAGAATTTCCTGCATTTCAGGGGTGGCGGTCTTTCCGTCGCCCTCCATGCCGACGGCCTTGAGGAAGGCCTTCACGCCGCTGGCCGTGGCCGAGAAGTAGCCGCCGGTGGCGGAGCAGGAGACATAGCCCAGCTCCTTCAGGCGCACCTGCATGGCCCTGACCGCGTCGCTGTTCGACATATTGGCCTTGAGCGTGGCGTACACGACCGGCTCCCTGGTGGGAGCGGGGGTGTCGGTGGGCGCGGGGGCTGCGGTGATTTCCGGCTCGGGCGTGGGGGTCACATATTCCTCGCCATAGTGAGGCGCGCGGTCGGAATAGAGGATTTCCTGCATTTCGATCGTCGCCGCCTTGCCGTTGCCGCTCATGCCCAGCGCGCGCAGGAACAGCTTTACGCCGGCGACAGTGGCCGAGTAATAGCCGCCGGTGGCGGAGCAGGAGAGGTAGCCCAGCTCGTTTAGCCGCTTCTGCATGCGCTTGACCGCGTCGTTCTGCATGCAATACTGCAGGACGATCAGGCTCTCCTCGGGCGCGTCGGGCGCCTGTGCGGGCGGGGGAGTCTGGGCAAGCTCGGGAGCCGGGGTGGACTCGGGCGCCTGCGTGGGCGCGGACTGGCCGTAGACGGGCGCCTCGTCGGAGAACAGGATCTCCTGCATCCGCGCGGTGGCGGTTTTGCCGCTGCCTTCCATATGGATGGCGGCCAGGAAGAGTTTTACGCTTTTTTCAGTCTCGTTGTAATAACCGCCGGACGCTGAAACCGACATATAGCCCAGCGCCCTCAGGCGTTTCTGCATCGCCTTGACGGCCGCGCTGTCTTTCATTCCGTAAGTAAGGTCTGTGTAGGCCTCGGTCTGCGTCTGGCCGGTTATTTCCTCGGCAGAGAGATGGTTTGCCGGGTTGCCGGTCATCAGAAGCAGGCACGCAATCGCGGCGCACAGCATTCGTTTTCCCTTTTTATGGGGCAACCTTTTCACCTTCTTTCCATGGATTGCCCCCTAAGTATATGACAAAATGATTACGGTGTCAAGGGAATTCGCAATAGGTTTAACATATCCGGGGGTTATCGCGCGGATTTCTGGGGTTTTTTCGTCATCGTAACGCAAAACCTGGTCTCTTTTTCATCCGAATCGAGGGTCAGCCCCGCGCCCCAGCGCGCCGCGATTTCGCGCACGATGGCAAGGCCCATGCCGCGTCCGGCGCTTTTGGTGGAGAAGCCGGACTGGAAAATGCTCTCGCGCAGGCCTTCGGGGATCATGGGGCCGTTGTTGGCGACTGCGAGGCTGTACTCGTGCAGGTTCTCGCCCAGCGTGACGCGGAGGACGGGCTTCTGCGTCCGGCTCAGCGCGTCCATGGCGTTGTCGATCAGGTTGCCCAGCACGCGGCAGACCTCCCAGCTGGGGGCGTCCATCTGCTGCCAGGGCGACTCGACGGTCAGCTGCATGTCGATTCCCCGGCTCTCGCAGTCGCTCATTTTGGCGGCCAGCAGGGCGTTGATGGCGGGGTGCGCGGTCTTCAGCGTCCGTCCCACCCGCTTGATGTCGCCGTAGACCTTCTCCAGGTAGTCCTCCGCCGCGCCATACTCATCAAGCTCCAGCAGGCTGTAGACCACCTGCAGGTGGTTCATGAAGTCGTGTCGCTGGGCGCGCAGCGTGGCCTGCTGCTGCTCGAGCATGGACAGCGCGTCCTCGAGCGAGTCGGCCTCCTGACCGACCTGACGCGCCTTGGTCGCCTCGCGGATGTCCAGCACCGCGCCCCAGGTCACGACCAGCGCGATCGCCGCCATCAGCATGGTCTCCACCCGGCCGGTGAACGCCTGTCCGTGCGTCGCCAGCGACAGGGCCAGGGCGCCCAACGCAGCCAGAATCTGCAGGGCGTTGCTCAGGATGGTCAGCACGGCGGTCTTGTGCAGGTTCAGCTCCCGACTGGTTTTCTTGTGCATTTCGTGAAGCACTCCTCGGAATATTTGTCGCTTCAATATTATAACATGAGCGCGCGCGCCTGTAAAGTCCGCTGTGGCCGTTGTCAAACGCGGCGCGATCTGGTATAATAAAAACAAGAGCATTTTTTATCCACAGGAGGATTCTGCCATGGCCGCACGGCGCGCTTCCCATACCGATACTCATTCGAAGCACACGACGAAAAAGAAAAAACCGACCGCACGGCAGCTTGCCCGGCGCAGGCGCAGGCAGCGTCTGGCGCTCCTCAAGAGCCTGGCGGTCGTACTGCTGGGACTGCTCCTGTGCGGGATACTGGGCTGGTATCTGTTCGGCCAGGGCAGGGGAGCGCGCGCGCCCGAGCCGACCGCCCTGCCGACGCAGGCGCCCACCGACGCGCCGACCGTCACCCCTACGCCGGTTCCGACAGCCACCCCGTCGCCCTCGCCCACGCCTGAGCCCACGCCCATCACCATCGCCCTGACCGCGGTGGGCGACTGCACGCTGGGCGGCGACTATAACCGCGCCTCGGAAACGCGCTTCGACGAGTTCCTGCGCGGCGCGGACGGCGAGCCGGACTATACCTATAACATGCGCAACGTCGCGGATCTCTTCGCGGCCGACAACCTGACCATCGCCAATCTCGAGGTGGTGCTGACCAACTCCACGAAATACAAGAAAAAGAACGCCCAGGTGGCCTTCTACATGCGCGGCAAGCCCGAGTATGTCAATATCCTGACCGAATCCTCCATCGAGGTGGTCAACGTGGCCAACAACCATGCCAAGGACTTCGGCGGAAGCGGCCTGGAAGACACGCTGAAGGCGCTGGACGAGGCGGGCGTGGCCTACTGCGGCTTCGGCAACCGCTGCGTCAAGGAGGTCAAGGGCGTGCGCGTCGGCTTCGTGGGCGTGTATTCCTGGTCGAATAACAAGGACACCATCACCGCCGCCATTAAGGATCTGCGCGAAGAAAAGAACTGCGACCTGGTCATCGCCTCCTGCCACTGGGGCGAGGAGCGCGAGTACACGCCGAATTCCAGCCAGAAGAAGATGGCCCGCTGGATGGTGGACGCGGGCGCCGACCTGGTGCTCGGCCACCACTCGCATGTGGTCAACGGCGTTGAGGTCATGGACGGCGTGAACGTGGTCTACTCGCTGGGCAATTTCTGTTTCGGCGGCAATGTCAACCCCAGCGACAAGGACACCTTCATCTATCAGCATACCTTCACCCTTGACCCGGACACGCTCGAGCTCCTGTCCTCTGAAGGCACGGTGATCCCGGCCAGCGTCTCCTCCGTGCAGGACACCAACGACTATCAGCCCACCCCGCTTACCGGCGCGGAGGGCGAGCGCGTCCTGAAAAAAATCGCGGATTACTCCAAGGGCTTTGGCGAGACCATCCCCCAGCTCCAGGCCATACTGGACGCGGAATAGAGGCAGTATCGATGAACGCATATCCTCAGGAATTTCTCGATCAGATGCGGGCGCTTCTCGGCGAAGAGACGGCGCCCTTTTTCGCCGCGCTGGACGAACCCCATGTGACCTCGCTGCGCCTGAATACCGCGCGGGAGGGCGCGGCGCAGGCGGCCGAGCCCTTTACGGAGGGAATCGTGCCCTGGTGCCCGGAGGGACGCTACCTGAAGGCGGGCGCGCGGCCGGGCCTGAGCCCCCTGCACGCCGCCGGGGCGTATTACATTCAGGAGGCCAGCGCGATGGCGCCGGCGATGGTGCTTGCGCCGGAGCCGGGCGAGCGAGTGCTCGACCTGTGCGCCGCGCCGGGCGGCAAGTCCTCGCAGCTGGCGCTGGCCCTTCGGGGCGAGGGCGTGCTGGTGTCGAACGAGCCGGAGCCCGCCCGGGCGAAGGCGCTGTCCGGCAACCTGGAGCGCCTGGGCGCGGTCAACGCCGTTGTGACCAACGCGCTGCCCGAGCAGCTCTCCCCCCGCTGGGAAGGCTTTTTTGACCGGGTGCTGGTGGATGCGCCCTGCTCCGGGGAAGGCATGTTCCGCCGCGATCCGGACGCGCGCGCCCAGTGGAGCCCCGCAGCGCCCGCAGGCTGCGCCGCCCGCCAGGCGAACATCCTCGATCACGCCGCGCGCATGCTGAAGGAGGGCGGACGGCTGGTCTACTCCACCTGCACCTTCAACGCGCTTGAAAACGAGCGGACGATCGAGGCCTTCCTGGAAAGGCACGCGGATTTTGCGCCCGAGGAGTTCTCGCTGCCCGGCATCGGCGCGGCGAAGGGCGGCTGCCTGCGGCTGTTTCCGCACAGGCTGCGCGGCGAGGGACACTTCGTCGCCTGCCTGAGAAAAACGGGGGCGGCGGAAGCGCGCGGTCAGGCAAGGGAGGAACGCGTCCGCCCGGACAAAACCGTCGAGGGCGCGATGCGGCTGCTGACGAAGCAGGTCTTGCCCGCGTGGCCGGAGCGGTTCGGCTCGCTGCGCCTGGCGATGAGCGCGGACTGTCTGTGGGCTGTGCCGAAGGACTGCCCGCCGCTTCAGGGAATTCGCGTGCTGCGGCAGGGACTCAGGGTGCTGCGCCTGGGCAAGAACTACGTCGAGCCCGACCATGCTCTTGCCATGGCACTCAGGCCCTTTGAGGCCGCCCGGGCGCAGGAAATGACCGACGCGCAGGCCGAGGCATACCTTCGCGGCGAGGTGCTGCCGTCCGACCTGTCCGGCTGGACGCTGGCGACCTGCCGCGGCATGCCGCTGGGCTGGGGCAAGGCGTCCTCCGGTCAGCTCAAGAATCATCTGCCCAAAGGCCTTCGGCGAACGGGCTAAGGGGCGGGGGAGAGGGCGCGTCGCGCCCCCACCCCCCGGCCCCCATCCCC
>CAKUFB010000157.1 GCA_934647145.1 uncultured Clostridia bacterium | reverse complement strand
TCCCGGAAAACCGGAGAAATTGGGAACTTGAACCTATGGTTCCCAATTTCGTCGATCTAATCGGCGGCAGCAGCTGGCCCCGGGCACTGCCCGGTGGGGTTCGCAAATGCAGACCCTGAGGGCTTCAATCTATGGCCCTCAGGGTCGTCGATAGAATGCGCGCCGCGGGCGGATGGGTTCGCGGAGGCGATGCCGACAGATGTTTTCCGGGCAAGTCCCGGAAAACCGGAGAAATTGGGAACTTGAACCTATGGTTCCCAATTTCGTCGATCTAATCGGCGGCAGCAGCTGGAGCCGGGCACTGCCCGGTGGCAGTCGGCCCTGCCGACCGGCAGCAAGCGGGTGCAGGCTGAGCCTGCCGGATTAACGTGAGGATGATAGATGGAGAGACTGCAAGAGCTGTATACTAAAAAAGATGGCCCTGCGCAAGCACAGCCTGAACAACGAAACGGAGGAATGCGGGGAATGAAGAAACTGGCGAAAAAGCTCATCGGCGACCGGCGCTTTTACGCGATGGTGCTGGGGATCGCGCTGCCGATCATGATTCAGAACGGCATCACGAACTTTGTGTCGCTGCTGGACAATATCATGGTGGGGCAGATGGGCACGGAATGCATGTCCGGCGTGTCGATCGCCAACCAGCTGCTGTTCGTGTACCAGCTCAGCGTGTTCGGCGCGTGCTCGGGCGCGGGCATTTTCACCGCGCAGTTTTCCGGAAGCGGCAACCAGACGGGCGTGAAGCATACCTTCCAGCTCAAGCTGATCGTGTGTACGGCGCTGGCGCTGATCACGATGGTCGTCTTCAGCCTGTTCAGCGAGCCGCTCGTCCGCCTGTACCTGCACGACAACGGCGAGGGACTGGATCTGGAAAAAACGCTCGCCTATGCGCAGGAATACCTGTTCATCTCGATGATCTGGCTGATTCCCAACAGCATCGCCCAGAGCTACTGCTCCACCCTGCGCGAGACCGGCAAGACGGTCATGCCCATGATCGCGGGCGTGGCGGCGGTGGCGGTCAACGCGGTGTTTAACTACCTGCTGATCTTCGGCAAGCTGGGCTTCCCGCAGCTGGGCGTGGCGGGCGCGGCCATTGCGACCACGCTGAGCCGCTTCGTCGAGCTGACTATCTGCGCGATCTGGACGCACAAAAACATGGAAATCAATCCCTTCGCCGTGGGCCTGTACCGGCACATCCGCATCCCCGCCGCGCTCACCAGGCGCGTGTTCATCAAGGGCATGCCGCTCCTGCTCAACGAGTTCTTCTGGTCGATGGGCATGGCGGTCGTGACCCAGTGCTACTCGGTTCGCGGCCTGAACGCCGTCGCGGCGCTCAATATCTGCTCGGTCATGAGCAACGTGTTCAATTCAGTCTTCATGGCCCTGGGCAATTCGATCTCGATCATCGTCGGCCAGAAGCTGGGCGCGGGCAAGGTCGAACAGGCGCGCGACGAGGACACCAAGCTGATCTTCTTCTCGCTGGTCAGCAGCGTGGCCATGGGTGTACTGATGGCGCTCATCGCCCCGGCATTCTGCGACATCTACAACGTCTCCCAAGAGGTTCGCGCGCTCTCGATCAACGTCATCCGCGTCGCCGCGATCTGCGCGCCCCTGCACGCCTTCGCCAACGCCTGCTACTTCACCCTGCGCTCGGGCGGCAAGACCGGTATCACCTTCCTCTTCGACAGCGTGTACGTCTGGGCAGTCAACATCCCCATGGCCTTCCTCATCAGCCGCCTGACCAGTCTGCCCGTCGCGCCCATGTATCTCATCTGCCAGGGCGTCGACATTCTCAAGTGCATTGTCGGCTTCGTCATGGTCAAGCGCGGCTACTGGATCAATAACATCATCGAGCATACCGAAACGGCAGGCTGAGTCGGCAGGCTGAGCCTGCAGGCGGTGCTAGCGCCGGCCAAGCGAATCTGTCGGCCATAGATTAGAGCCTCCAGATTCTTCGTTTGCGGAAAACTCGAGGTAACCACCCCACAAGGGTCACGATCAGCCCCCTTTGCTGTTGCCGGACAGAACACGAAATCAGCCGCCATAGATTGAAGCGGCTGATTTCTTCGAATCCGCAGAATTCTCTGCGGATTGAGGGGCGACGTTGTCGCCTCGGCCGGGCGGTGCATGGTCGGCGTTGCCGATGACCATTGGCCGCCACAGGGCAGTGCCCGGCCCCAACTGCTGCCGCGCAAGCCAAGCAATATAGCGGGAATTCCAACGCATTCCACCATCCAGGAAAAAGCAGCCAAGGTCTGCGAATTCCCGGAATTCTCAGGGGATTTTTTGTCGGCAGTGCCGGTCGAAAGAGCCGACTCCGCTGTTTACCGCCGGTCATGGCGAAACCTGGACGAATTGGCTTCATGCAGAACGAATCCCCTCCGAGAATATCCCGGAGGGGGTTGTCTGTTTGGTTGCAGTTTTCAGGCAATATGCCGCGGCTGACCGCCCCCTCCGTCGCTTTCATCGACAGCTACCCATTCAGTGGAGCCATAACTGCGTCATCGTGCCTCCCCTGAAAGGGGAGGTGCCTGCAGCGCAGGCGGAGGGGTATAAACGCAGACCCTGAGGGCTTCAATTTATGGCGCTCAGGGTCGTCGATAGAATGCGCGGCAGCAAGCGGCTCCGGGCACCACCCGGAGAAGAAACCAGCCGCTTCAATTTATGGCGGCTGATTTCGTGTTCTATCCGGCGGTAGCAACCGGGTGCAGGCTCAGCCTGCTTAGTTGGTGAAGTTGACGACTTCTTCCTCGGGCTTTTTGGCGGACTTGATCTTCTGCTGGACGAGTACGATGGTCTCGCGGTGGTGCAGCGGGCTCATGTCCTCCTGCATGTGGGCGATGACCTCGACCCATTCGCCGTCGGTGGGCAGCGGGCCGTCCACGAAGCAGCAAAAGCCGATGCCGCCGATGTCGTTGGCGCAGCAGGTCATGGCGTAGCGGCCCAGCACGTACACGTTGTCCGGCAGGTTCTCCATCCGGAACACCTGCCCCTTGACCTTGACGTTCCTGCCCGAATAGCGCTCGGGGTGCTCCAGCGCGTCCAGATACCACACGCCGAACTGCTCGTCGAGCACGTGAATCGGGTCGGCCTTCACGTCGTAGGGCAGATCCTCGTCGCTCACGCCGTCGTCGCTGGTGCCGTCCAGGTTGTCGAAGATGATGCTGCAGCTGGGGTTGAGCGCGCGCACCTGGCGGCGATAGGGGCTCTTGGTGGTATTCTCGTCGCAGCGGTTGAAGATCACCGCGTCGGCCTCAACGATGCCGTCGGTCATCATCTGGCGCATGTTGTTCACGTACAGGGCGTAGGTCGAGGCGTCGATCAGATCGACCACCTGCGCGATGTCCCAGCCCCGGGGCACGCGGGTTTTGAAGAAGCGATCCATCGTCCAGATCGAGTTGTACTCGACCAGCACGCGCTCCGGCTTGTAGGCGTCGCTGAGCTCCCGCAGCTTCCTCGGGTTCAGGTCGTCGGGCGACTCCAGGTTCACCAGCACCGTGTTCGTGTCCCTGAGCAGCTGCTCGTCGTATTCCTCCTCGCCCTCCTCGCAGCACAAAAGCAGCGTGCGCTCGCCGGCGGAGAAGCCGTCGTCGGTCAGCAGCTCCTTGATGAAGTGGGTCTTGCCGCTCTCAAGGAAGCCGGTAATCAGATAAATGGGCGTATCCATGGCGCACCTTCCTTACTTTCAGATGCCGAACAGGGCGCGGATCGCGTCTTCCTTCAGCGCGGTGCCGATGAAGCACAGCCGGCCGGTGTACTCGGCGGAGCCATAGCGGATTTCGTATTCGCCGGGGGTGTAGTCGAAGTGGATCCAGCGGCCGTCCTTCGCGGGCACGATGCCCTTGGCGCGGATGACCATGCCGTACCTCTCCTGATCGTTCAGCGCGGACAGCGCGGCCTTGAGCGTCTCCTCATCGAAGGTCACGGGCGACTCCACGCCGAAGTTGCCGAATACCTCGTCGGCGTCGTGGTCATGGCAGCCGCAGGTGCAGTGCGGGCCGTGCTCGTGCCCGTCGTGATCGTGGTCATGATCGTCGTGATCATGATCGTGATCGCCGTGATCATGGTCGTGCTCGTGCTCGTGCTCGTCATGCGCCTCGCCGTCGTGATGATGGTGGTGGTGATGCTCCTCGGGCAGATCGTCGAGGGTCAGCAGCGAGGCCGGATGCTCGATGGTCTCCAGGATCTTTTCACCGGTCAGCCTGTCCCAGGGGGTGGTGATCACGCGGGCATGGGCGTTGTGCTCGCGGATGAGCTGGATGGCCTTGACCACCTTGTCCTGCGGCACCAGCTGAGTGCGGCTGAGGATGATGGTCTCGGCGCTGACGATCTGGTCGATGAAGAACTCGCCGAAGTTCTTCAGGTACATGCGGCACTTGCCCGCGTCCACGACCGTCGCGCAGCCGGTCAGCTCGATGTCGTGGCGCTCCCTGGCCTTCTCCACCACGCGGCGGATGTCGGACAGCTTGCCCACGCCGGAGGGCTCGATGAGGATGCGCTCGGGGTGGTAGGTATCGATCAGCTCGTCGATCGCCTTCTGGAAGTCGCCGGCCAGCGTGCAGCAGATGCAGCCCGAGTTGAGCTCGGTCACCTGAATGCCGCTGTCCTTCATGAAGCCGCCGTCGATGCCGATCTCGCCGTACTCGTTCTCAAGCAGTATGACCTTCTGACCCTTCAGGGCCTCCGCGAGCAGTTTCTTGATGAGCGTGGTCTTGCCCGCGCCCAGGAAACCGGAAATTACGTTTACCTTGACCATAAAAAACACCTTCTTCGTCAATGATCCTTGAGAAAAGTACTTTCTTTCTCAAGATCGCTTTCTATCCTACCACGCAAATGTTTAGAATTCCACCTCGTTGCCCGAAAGATACGCCGCGGCCCGGACTGAGCGGCCTGTCCCCCGCGCATACATCCAGGCGGCGACTTTTTTTCGCGCGGCGTGAAACGCCCGGCCGCTCGCCGCGTCTAATGGAAGGAGCAGGAAGCGTACAGGTGATTCGCGGTGAAACGCAGAAGGAGAGCGCCATGAGAAACGACAGAGTACGCGCCGCGCGGCGCGGCGATAAAAACGAGCCTTCCAGGAGGTCGGTATCGCGCCGGAATCCGCTCAAAATCGCGCTCTGCGCGGTCATTTTCACGGCGGGACTGTTCGCCTTTGAGGCAGTCTGCGCCAGACGCTGCGGTCTGACGGACGGCGAGGGGCTGCTGCTGTGCTTTGTGTACGCGGGGCTGTGGATCGTGGGCCTGGCGCTTTCCCGCCCGACGAGGGGCTGGGGGCGGGGGCTTGTCAGGGCGCTCGCCGCCGGGGCCGGACTGGTCGGCCTGCTGGGCAGTCTGGGCGAGGTATGCCTGCTGAGCGGGGAGGAGGCGCTGCTGATCGGCGCGCTGTACCTGGCCGGATGCCTGGGGCTTCGGCTGCGCGCCCGGAAGCGCGCCAGGCCGCGGCTCGCGGAAGAAAGTGAAACGACCGCAGGGGACGTCCTGTCCGGACAGGGAGCGCAGCCGCTTCCCTCCGCTTTGCCCGACGAACCCGGGCGCGCCCCACACGCCGCGCGCTCCGGCCTGAAATGGCGCGTACCGACCCGGCGTCCGCGCCGTGCGGCCTGCCGCCTGGCCTGCCTCGCACTGCCGGTGGCGCTGCTGGCCTCGGGGATGGTACTGTACGCCTGCGTGCAGCAGTCCGGAGCCCTCGCGCCCATTCCGGAGAGCCTGCAGGTCTTCAAGCAGAAGTACCCGGAGGCGGCCTCGTTCGTGGACAACTATCCGCGCGCACGGAACGCGCACCCGTCGATGGACGTTTCAGGCGAGGTGACGAAGGGCGTTGTGCCGCTGTTTATCCAGTGGGACGAGCGCTGGGGCTATACCGACTACGGCGGGGGTTTTTTCGGCACGAACGGCTGCGGGCCCACCTGCCTGTCGATGGTGGTGTGCGGCCTGACCGGCGATTCCTCGGCCACGCCCTACGCCGTCGCGCGGTACTGCGAGGAGAAGGGCTGGTACACGCCGGGCGCGGGCACCTCGTGGAGCCTGATGAGCGACGGGGCCAGGCATTACGGCCTGAACGTGGAGCAGGGCACGGTCTCCGCGGAGTACCTGACCGAAGCGCTCGCCGGGGGAAAGGTGCTGATCGCCTCGATGAAGCCGGGCGATTTTACCTATACCGGCCATTTCATCGTGCTCACCGGCCTGAACAGGGACGGGCAGGTGCTGGTGAACGACTCCAACAGCCCAATCAACAGCGCGAAGGCCTGGGACGCGCAGACCCTCGCGAACCAGATGAAAGGGGTCTGGGCATACACAGGCTGAGGTCGGCCGGGCCGACGGCCACTTGCTGCCGGCAGGCTGAGCCTGCACCCACTTGCTACCGCCGGATAGAACACGAAATTGGGGACCATAGATTGGAGTCCCCAATTTCTTCGGTTTTCCGGAAATTCCGGAAAA
>CAKUFB010000156.1 GCA_934647145.1 uncultured Clostridia bacterium | reverse complement strand
ACACGCCGCTGGGCACGATTGAAAGTTCGAAAGGGCTGCGGCCCTCTCGAGCTCTCCGGGGTTTTTTGACAGTCTGAGCGCCGCATGCGTTCAGCGTGCGGCGCTTTGAGCGGCGTCTGCGTATTCGGCGCGCATTTCCAGCCACTGAGTGGGCGTACAGTTGTGCGTGCGGCGGAAGGCGTTGTAGAAGGTCGCCGTGCTGGCATAGCCGACCGCGGAGGCGATGGACTTGACCGAGAGGCGCCCCTCGATCAGCAGCTGCTCGGCATTGCTGATGCGCAGATTCTCGATGTAGCTGGAAAATGTGATGCCGGTATGCGCCTTGAAAAACTTGGACAGATTGCTTTCGCTCAGGTGGAAGCTCTGCGCCACGGCCGTCAGCGAGAAATCCGCGTCGCTGTAATGCGAGGTGCAGAAGGCCTGAATCTGCGAGGAGAGGTTGTTTTCCCCCGCCTGGGAGGCGATGAGCTCGGCGCATTCCAGCAGGGCGCATCGCAGCTCGGCGAGCCGCTGACGGAAAGCCAGCTGCCGCGTATTCTGAAGCGAATCCAGCACGAGCAGTATGTCGTGCTTCACCGCCAGCCGGGTCAGCACGCCGTCAATATCCGCAAAGAACTGCTGGCAGAATTGCCGGCGCAGGTGCAGTCCGCTGTCCAGCGGAAAATTCTCCGCGACGGCCTCGTCAAACAGAGCCAGCGCGTGCTCGGCGCTGCCTGATTTCAGGGCGTGATACAGATCCTCCAGCTGGCTGTAGCTCAGCCGGTAGCACACGGCGGCGGGGTCGGAAGCCCCTGTGAACACCACGGAGGGATTTTGCCAGTTCAACGCGTCCGTCCACCCGGCCCGCGCCTCAAGATAGGCCTGCGGCACGCTGGAATAGCCGATGTACACATCGCTTGCGCCAATCGCGCACAGCGCCGGATACTCCGCGTTGAACCCGGCCAGCAGCGTCTGCAGCTGCGGCAGGAATTCGGTCGGATCGTCCGCGGGCTCCATCGAAACCAGCACGGCCATCTGCCCGTCGATCACATCGGGCGCGCACAGCGCCTGAAAGTGCGCGTGGAGCACGTCCAGCAGGGAGGTCAGCACAGGCCGGTCGGCGGCGGGCGACAGACTGCCCAGCAGCAGACAGCGAAACGCCCCTTCCTCCCCGTGGGGAAGCAGGGCGCAAAGCGTATCCCGCTCGTGCTCGTTCAGCGGGCGGCCCAGGTAAAACCGCCGCAGCAGATCGCTTTTGGCGGCGGGCTCCAGCAGCTCGATCCGGCGCGCCTTTTCGTCATTCTGCTGCGTCAGCGTGGAAATATGCAGATCAATGCTGGCGATGGGGTTGTATTTCATGCCGTTGGGCGCGATGCGCTCCGCCACGCGAATCACCGGGTAATGCCAGCGCAGAAACAGCAGCCCGACGGTAAAGACGGTGAGCGCGCAGAAGACGTAGGAAAGCAGGTGCAAAAGCCGGTTGAAATGAGCGATGCTCTCATATAAGGCGTGCGAATCAATGCTCAGGTAGCAGGTGAAGCCGAGGTTATCGATCACGGTGCGCAGGTAATGGACGTCGGTCGCAGCGTCCGCGTACAGGCTGCCCTTCACCTGGTGCAGGGAAACGTCCGGATCGGTCGTGAACAGCACCTGCCCCGCGCCCTCAATCATAAAGAAATCGCCCGCGTAGCGAAAAAAGGACAGCACGTTCCTCAGCCCGTTGAGGTCAATCTGCAAAAGGGCATAGAGCTGCGTGCCCGCGTCCGCGTTGGGATAGCGGTATACATAGTAGCCCGCGTGGCTGCTGTAGGAGGAGTCATAGGTATACGTCAGCTCGCCCGACACGAATGTGCGGCGATCCACGCGGTGCGCGCTGCAGTTCCGGATGGTCTCCTTGAACGCGTCGTAGCTCATGCCGTCAAAGCAGAACAGGCCCGCTTCATAATCGGCGCGGAAATCGTCCGAAACAAAGCGCTGGGTGCAGAAGAAATCCTCCTCCCGACCCATCCCGTAGATGGCCACGGAGTGAAAGGGCATGTCGCTGGCAAAGCGCCTGTTGAGCAGCTTGTTCAGGGAGGACAGGCGCGAATAGCGGGCGGAGCCCTCACAGTCCTGCAGCAGGCCGCGCACATCGGCGACAAAGCTGCTCTCTGTCAGAAGCTGCCATTCCCGCGCAAAGGAAGAGCTGACCTCCTGCGCGCTGAGCACCATGGACTGACTGGATTCGGCGATGATGTCCCGCTCCAGCTCGGCGGAGGTGCGCTGGTACACGGTATAAAACGAGGCGAAAAACGCCAGCAGAGCCACCAGCAGAATGCTCGCGACGGTGGACAGCGACTGCACCGCATAGCGTCCCCGCTGCGAAATTCCCGATCCTAACCCCCGCATACGGCGCTCCCTCCCCATCATTAAAACCCTTTGGATATATATTAGTGCATTCGACCCATTTCGTCAAGCCAATTTTGGATTTTCTGTTTATTTTTCTGCATGATTTGCAGTTTTCCGCAATTTTGACACGTCTAATGCGGCGAAAACAGGCCAGATTGCCTGCTTTCTTTCCGGAAATGCCATTGTTTTCCCGAACCCAAACTTTACACATCGTGCCTGCATCGGCTATACTGTGAGCACAGATCAGACAACGACGAGGAGGGGCAACATTGCTCATGAGTCATTCCGCAACCAATTCTCTCAGGCCGCAGCGGAGCAAGGCGTTCCGCAACCGCCTCGGGCGCACCTGGCCGCTGTACGTGCTTCTGCTTCCGGGCCTTATCTACATTCTGACCTTTGCCTACGTTCCCATGTACGGCGCGATCATTGCCTTTAAGGATTACAAGATCGCCAGGGGCATCTGGGGCAGCAGCTGGGTCGGCCTGAAATGGTTCAAAAAGTTCGTCACCTACTATGATTTCTGGACGCTGGTGAAAAACACGCTGCGCATTTCCATTTACAGCATTGTGGTGAACATGGGGGTCAGCGTGCTGCTCTCGCTGTCCATGAACTGCGTGCGCAGCAGCGGCATGAGGAAGTTCGTGCAGACCGCCACCTATCTGCCTCACTTCGTTTCCGTGGTGGTGATGGTCGGCACGCTCATCCGCTTCCTGAACCCCACCATGGGCATCCTGTCCCGGCTGATTCAGTCGCTGGGCGGCACCAGCCGCGACCTGATGGGCATCTCCTCCGCCGTGCCGCACCTGTATGTATGGTCAAACGTGTGGCAGAACGGCGGCTGGGGCACCATACTGTACCTGGCCGCGCTGACCAGCGTAGATCCGCAGCTGCACGAGGCCGCCATCGTGGACGGCGCCTCCCGCGTCAAGCGCATCTGGCACATCGACGTGCCCACCATCATCCCCGTCTTCGTCATATCGCTCATTATGAACATGGGCAGCATCCTCTCCGTGGGCGCGGACAAGATGCTGCTGATGCAGAACCATCTCAACCGCTCCACCACGGAGGTCATTTCCACCTATGTGTATTCCAAGGGCATCGCGGCGGGCAGTCCGCAGTACTCCTACGCCACGGCCATCGGCCTCATGAACTCGGTGCTTTCCTTTCTCATGATCGTCAGCGTGAACCAGATCTGCAAGAAGCTCAACGATACTTCGCTGTTTTAAGGGAGGGAACAGGCCATGCAAATCAAAGCTCATCATTCCTCCGCCAAGCGGGACACGAAGGGCGAAAAGGTCTTCTACTTCTTTAACGCAGCGTTCCTGCTTCTGTTCGCCGTCCTCTGTCTCTACCCGGTCTTCTGCATCATTTCCGGCGCCATTTCCGACCCCAAGCAGGTGGGGCTGGGGCTGGTTACGTTCTACCCCAAGGGCTTCTCCCTGGAGGGCTTCCGGCTGGTGCTGAAGGATTACTGGCTCCTCAACGGCTTCGGCATGTCGGTGTTCTACACGCTGGCCGGCACGTCCATCAACCTGGTGATCACCTTCCTCACCGCCTTCGCCCTTTCCCGGCGCGAGCTGATGGGACGCACCTTTCTCAACCTGCTGTTCGCCTTTACCATGTGGTTCAGCGGCGGCATCATCCCCTCCTATCTGCTCGTTCGCAACATGGGGCTCATCAACACCGTCTGGGCGCTGCTGCTGCCCGGCGCCATGAGCGTCTGGAACATGATCGTCTGCCGCACCTTCCTGTCCAGCACCATTCCGGAGGAGCTGTTCGAGGCGGCCTCCATCGACGGCACCGGCTATGTGCGCTACATGCTCACCATCGTGCTGCCGCTTTCCAAGGCCATCATGGCCGTGCTGGCGCTGTGGTATGCCATCGCCCACTGGAACGCCTACTTCGGCGCGCTGATCTACATTTCGGATAAAAAGCTCAAGCCCTTCTCCCTGTACCTGCGCGAATACCTGGTGCAGCAGAACACCATGGACATCGCCGAGCTCACCGCCGGCGAGGAGGTTCGGATGGATCTGCTGGGCACCACCGAGCTGATGAAGAACGCGCTGACCCTGCTCAGCTGCCTGCCGCTGTGGATCATGTATCCCTTCGTCCAGAAGTATCTGGTGAAGGGCGTGATGCTGGGCAGCGTGAAGGGCTGATAAAACCGCAAGCATGGATGTAAAAGTCCATCAAAATAAAAGGAGGTAACCCCATGAAGAAAACCCTGTCCCTGTTTCTCGCACTGATGCTGACCCTGCTCGTCTGCCTGCCCGCAAGCGCGGCCGTGACCGCAAAGGGCGAGCTGCCCATCGTCGACGAGCCCATCACGCTCACCATCGCCCTCCCCGTGGCCGCGAAGGTCGAGGACATGGCCACCAACAAGCTCACCCTCTGGTATGAGGAGCAGACCGGCATCCAGCTCAAGTTCATCGAGCTGTCCCCCGAAGACGTCGCCACCCAGGTGAACATGCTGATGAACAGCAGCGACCTGCCCGATGTGGTGCTGGGCTACGACGTGCCCTACGACGTGCTGTGCGGCTATGCCGACGCCGGACTGATCGTTCCGCTGGACGAGCAGTATGAAAAGTACGGCCTGTATGTGTACGAGCGCCTGATTCCCGAGATGGGCGAGGCCACGCTGGGCTATGTGACCTATGACGATCAGCTGTGGGCCGTTCCCGCGGGCGGCAACCTGATCACCAACCTGTACGGCAGCGAATACAACCGCATCCAGACCCAGTTCCTCGAGGCGCTCGGCATGGAAATGCCCCGCACGCTGGACGAGCTGTACGCCTTCCTGGTGGGCGTTCGCGACAACGACGTCAATGGCAACGGCGACCCCAGCGACGAGATCCCCATGACCACCTACGCGAAGACCAACTTCGTGTTCCGCATGATCAGCAACGCCTACCAGTACACCGACTGCGGCACCTACCTGAAGGTGAACGACGGCAAGGTCAGCTTCATCGCCAACAACGAGCTGTTCAAGGAAGCCCTGACCTTCATGAAGAAGCTGATCGACGAGGGTCTGTGCGACCCAGCCTGCTTCACCCAGGACGAATCCGTCTGCGCGACCATCCTGGCGCAGGAGGGCAACAACGTGGGCATCTACGCCTGCGGCAACATGTACACCAACAGCATGGATTCCGAGGGCGACGAGTACCAGAACATGCGCTGCCTGCCCAACCTGGCCGGCCCCTATGGCTACAAGAGCACCATGTACTCTCCCTCCCGCGTCCGCCGCACCGGCATTGTGACCTCCGCCTGCGAAAATGTGGACGCGGCCTTCCGCTTCCTGGACTTCTGCCTCTCTGAGGAGGCCGGCATCGCCACCCGCGTCGGCTTCGAGGGCGAGCAGTGGAAGGTTGCCGACGAGGGCGTGATCGGCCGCGACGGCAAGCAGGCCAAGTTCTCCCTGCTCACCACGCAGGAGTGGGTGCAGCCCAGCACCAACGTGATTTGGGATATGGAGAGCTTCATCGTGAGCAGCGTCATGAACGGCTGCGAGTCTGCCCAGACCGCCGCCAAGTATCCCTCCAACATGGACATCATTGCGTGGAACTACGAGGGCGAGGTGACCAACGAGCGCCTGCCTCAGCTGATGATGGACGCTGACACGACGCTGGAATACAACGAGCTGCAGGGCATCATCCGCACCGCCGTGGAGGAGGCCATCGCGACCTTCGTGCTGGGCGACCGTGATCTGGCCGAGTTCGACGATTACTGCGCCGGACTGGAAAAGATGGGCCTGCAGCAGTATATCGACATGGCTCAGGCCGCGTACGACGAGCTGATGTAATCCCGCTTCCCCCACACAAAGCCATATTTCTTCTGCCGGCAGCCATCTGACTGCCGGCAGGGCTTGTCAAAAAAGGCTTTGACAGGCTGGCGGACGGGGAGCAGGCTCCGCCTGCCCAGCTTGTCAAAAAAGGTTTTGACAAGCTGGTGGACGGGGAAGCAAGCTCCCCCGCCACTGCCACCCTCTCCAGTCTCCGCTAAAAATCGAAGATTTTTCGGGCGCGGAGCCTGCAAGGAAACGATTTTTGCTCTGGAAAATGAGATTTTCCGACGCAAAAATCGTCCCGTGCCCACCGTACACGCCG
>CAKUFB010000155.1 GCA_934647145.1 uncultured Clostridia bacterium | reverse complement strand
GCAAAAGCCCGGCACCCCTGTTTGTTTTCGCAAACGAACCACATGACGAGCGACCCGGCGGCAGCAAGTGGAGCCGGGCACTGCCCGGTCAAAAAGGCGGCCTTCCCAGCGTAGCCCTTACCTGAACGTGAAGAAGTCGCACTCCAGGCGGCCGTTGTACAGGCGGCGCTTTTTGTCGGCGCGGCGGCCGGCGTGGCGCTCGAAGGACGGGTCGGCGCTGATGGCGCACAGCGTCCAGGAAGGGCAGCGGGACTTGAGCAGGCAGAGCTGCTTTTCGACGGCCGCGGCGGCCTTGCGGTCGCCCAGGCGCTCGCCGTAGGGCGGGTTGGTGAGGAAGACGCCGCCGGGCTCGGTCAGCGTGAGGTCGCGCAGATCCTTCCGTTCGAGGGTGATGCGCCCGGAAAGGCCGGCCTGCTGAAGGTGCCTGCGCGCCAGCTCCAGCGCCTGCGGGTCGATATCCGAGCCGGAGATGCGCACGGGGCGCGCCTTGCCCGCCTCGAACAGCTCGCGCGCCTCGTCCCGCGCCTGGCGCATGGCGTTCTCGGGCATGAAGCCCCAGCCCTCGCAGGCGAACTCGCGCATCAGACCCGGCGCGCGGTTCAGGGCGATGAAGGCGGCCTCGATCAGCAGCGTGCCGGTGCCGCAGCAGGGGTCGTGCAGGGGCAGCGCGCTTCGCCAGGGGGAGAGCAGCGCCAGCGCGGCGGCCAGCGTCTCGCGCAGGGGGGCTTCGCCGTTCCAGGTGCGATAGCCGCGGCGGGAGAGCGCCTGGCCGGAGGAATCCAGCGAGACGGTGACCACGTCCGCGTGAATCGAGACGTCGATCTGATAGATTGCGCCGTCCTCCTCGAACCAGTCGGTGCGGTAGGTGCGCCTGAGCCGCTCGACCACCGCCTTCTTGGTGATCGACTGGCAGTCGGACGGGCTCATCAGCGTGGAGCGGGCGCAGTGGGCGCGCACGGGAAAAGCGCCGCGCAGGGGAATGTAGTCCTCCCATGGCAGCGCCTTGACCTGCTCGAACAGCTCCTCGAAGGAGCGCGCCTCGAACCGGCCCACGGTGAGCAGCACCCGGTCGGCGCAGCGCAGCCACAGGTTGGCCCGGTACGCCTGCTCGGGGGTGGCGGTGAAGTCTACGCCGCCGGTCTGGCGGGGCGAGACCTGTTCAATGCCCAGTCGCTTGAGATCCTTCGCGGTCTGACCCTCCAGGCCAAAGGCGGTGCTTGCAGTCCAATTCATGAGGCGGTTCCTTCTTTCTTTTGTGCGTCGTTCCATGCGGGAATTGCGCGGATTGGTGGGAAGGGTCAGTTTGTTCTTCCCCCTTGTTCTTGCCACATCTCGGGCAAGAATTGCGGTTGGCTGATAGAAAACAGATTATCTTGCAAGTGCTTTTCGTGAGGGGTCTGGGGAGAGGCTTTTCTCAGAAAAGCCGTCTCCCCAGCGTTCCCTTCGTCCTCCCCTCACTCGAGCTCGAAGAGCTGAGCGGACTGGGAGAGCAGGCGGTTTTCGTTGATTTCGTCGGCGCTATTGACGAAGGTGGGCAGGGCGGAGGTGGGCAGGCCGGTATCGTAGGGCTTGCCCTCGACCTGAATTTCGACCCGCTCTACGCCGGGAAACTGGGAGCAGGTGAGGGAGAGCGCGCGCAGGGCCATGCGGCCGCCGTCGCTTTCCTCGGCGATCTTGATGAAGTCGGAGGTGAAGTTGATGGTGACCACGCCGTCCTTGAGCGTCGCGTCGATCAGGCCGCAGCCGGAGGGCAGCGCGTTTTCGAGCGGACTGAGCGCGCTGGGCCCCTTGAGCAGCTCGAGCACGGCGGTGTTCACGTCGGCCTGGCCGTAGACCATGCGCGTGACCGGCACGATGACCGAGGCCGAGTCGCCCGGGAAGTAGAGCATGACGGTCTGCGCCTCCTCGGGCGGCAGCGAGGCGGAGGCCGATTCCAGGTTGACAAGGCCGCGCGAGAACGCGCCGGAGAGGCTGGTGCCGTGGGGCAGCTTCTCCGTCTTCCGGCCGTTGATCAGGAAGGAGACCGTCTCGACCGAGTCGAACTCGGTGAGGGTCTGCACGATGGCGCTGACCATGTTGGCCTCGGCCTGCGCGTCGGGCAGGGAGGAGACGTCGCCGGTCAGGTTGATGCGGGCGCTGCCGTTTGCGATGTCCAGGTCGAGCTCGGTGCCCTCGGGAATGACCGTGCGCAGACCCAGCCGCGCGGCCTCCATGTCGTTGCGCGGGGAGGAGACCATGAGCGCGAGCGTGGCCCTGGCCACCCCGGTCTGCTCGGCGATGGTCTTCTCGACCGGCACCAGATACCCATAGTTGTCCTGATAATAGACGGTGGTGCGCACGCCGCCCTCGAGCGTCCCCTGCGCGGAGACCGGCGAGGTGGTGGCGTCCGGCTGGGCGGTCGGCTGGGCGGTCGCCTCGGGCGGGGCGGTCGGGGACGGGACAACTGCCTCCTTCGGCGGCTCCCACACCCTCCACACCAGGCACAATACGACCGACAGCGCGAGCAGCGCCGCCGCCAGCAGATAGAGCTTCCGTTGATCGTTTATTGGCTTCATACGCATACCCTCCTTGCGTTCCGTTTCAAGGCAAGTCTATTCGCCGGCGCGAGGGGGTATGTCGCCATACCTGCCATTTTATCACACGCGGCGAGGCGGGGCAAGCGCATTTCCGGAAATGCACGGAAAATTCGATTGCCTTTTGCCGAAGAGTAGGATATAATAAGAAATGGAATATTCTGTGCGCGCTGCGCCGGTTGAAATATGGAGGAAACTGATTCATGCCGATGGACGGTCTCATGCTGGGGTACCTGGCCCGGGAAATGCAGGGCGCGCTCGCCGGCGGGCGGGTGGACAAGATTACCCAGCCTGAACAGGACGAAGTCGTGCTTCTCATTCGCGCGCAGGGCAAAAACTGCCCGCTGCTGCTCTCGGCCAGTCCGAACAGCGCCCGCGCGCAGATTACGCAGCTGAAAAAGAACAACCCGCTCGAGCCGCCGACCTTCTGCATGCTGCTGCGCAAGCACCTGAGCGGCGCGAGGGTGCAGGCCGTGCGCCAGGTGGGCGGCGACCGCATCCTCGAGGTCGAGTTCGAGACGATGGAGGAAATGGGCGACCTGACGAAAAAGACGCTGGTGTGCGAGTTCATGGGCAGGCACTCAAACCTCATACTGGTCGGCCCGGCCGGCAGGATCATCGACAGCGCGCGGCACGTGACCGAGGAGATCAGCCGCGTGCGCGAGGTGCTGCCCGGCCTGGTCTACGAGCGGCCGCCCATGCAGGACAAGGTTCCCTACGATCAGGCGGAGGAGGCGGACGTTTTCGCGCGCCTGGTCATGCAGGGGACGCTTGCCCAGGCGCTGTCGGCCGCGGTGACCGGTCTGTCGCCCGCGACCGCCCGCGAGTTCGCCCTGCGCATCGCCGGGGACGAGGCGGCGCGCGCCGAAAGCTGCGACCGGGAAACGGCCGCGCGTATGCTGGTAAAGCTTTTAAAAAGGGAGAACCTTCCGGACGCGCCGACCGTCTATTATGACGAGGAGGGCAAGGCCGCGGACGTGACCCCGTTCAAGTACCGCACCCGCTCCTCTCTCAGGCGGGAGACCTTCGCCACCCTGGGCGAGGCGCTGGACGCGTTCTATCGCACGCGCGAGCAGATTGAGCGGCTCAGGCAGAAGTCGGCCTCGATCAGCCATGTGCTCAAGAACAACATCGAGCGCTGCGAGAAGAAGCTGGCCCGGCAGGCGGAGGCGCTGGCCGACAGCGAGCGCATGGAGGAATACCGCGTCAAGGGCGAGCTGCTGACCGCCTCGATTTCGCAGATCGAGCGGGGCGCGCGGTTTGCCGACCTGCCCAACTACTACGACCCGGAGTGCAAACCGCTGCGGATTGAGCTGGACGTGCGCCTGTCGCCCGGGGCCAACGCCCAGCGCTACTTCAAGCTCTATCAGAAGGCGCGCTCGGCGCAGAAGCTGGCCGCCGAGCAGAAGGCGAAGACCGAGGAGGAGCTGTACTACCTCGAGGGACAGATGGACAACCTGAGCAAGTGCCAGGAGGAGGCCGAGCTGTCCGAGATCCGCGCGGAGCTTGAAAAGCAGGGCTACGTGAAGGAAAACCGCAGCCGCAGGCAGATGAAGGCGCTGCCGCCCTCCCAGCCGATGAAGTTTACCTCGACCGACGGGGACGTCATCCTGGTGGGCAAGAACAACCTGCAGAACGACAAGCTGACCGCGACCGCCCAGCCGGAGGAATGGTGGCTGCACGCCAAAAACATGCCCGGCTCGCACGTGATCGTGGTCAACACCCGGCCCACCGAGCGCACGCTGCACGAGGCGGCCTGCCTGGCGGCCTACTACAGCAAGGGGCGCACCGGACACCAGGTGCCGGTCGACTACACGCAGAAAAAGCGCGTCAGGAAGCCCGCGGGCGCGAAGCCCGGCTTCGTCATCTATACCCAGCAGCGCACGCTGTACGTGACCCCGTGCGACCACATCGCCAAAGAAGCAGAGTAAAGGAGAAGGGACTTCGACATGCCTGAAAAGAAAACCGCGCCCGCACGCAGGAAAAGCGAAGGCGCAAGGAAATCCTCCGCACGCAGCAACGCCTCCCGCGCGAACGCCGCGCGCCGCAAGAAGAGCGCGCACTCCCGGAAAAAGCGACGCAATAAGAAAAGCAGCTGGTGGGCATGGCCGGTCACGATCCTGATGAGCGCGGTGCTCATGGGCGTGGGCGTTATCGCCTGGCGCGAGCAGCTGGCCTATCGCGACTTCAAGGTCATGCGCCAGACGGTCGATCAGAACGGCTACTACGAGGGCGTGACGATCGACGGCGCGGACGTGTCCGGCCGGTCGTATCAGGAGGTGCTCGCCTCGCTTCAGACCCGCGAGGAGGCGAAGAAGGCGCAGTGCTCGGTCACGCTGGTCTACGGCAATCAGACCTGGAGCGTCACCGCGGACGACCTGGACTACCAGTCCGACTACGAGGAAATCGCCTCGAAGGCCTACCAGATCGGCCACACAGGCAGCGTGCAGAGCCGCTATCAGCAGATTCGGCAGGTGAGGGAGCAGGGCGCGGCGTTCGCCGTGACCTCGGGCTTCGACGAGTCGCTGCTGCGCATGATCACCGACGACGTGGCCGATTCCATTTCCTATGAGGCGGAGAACGCGAGCGTCGCCTCCTTCGATACGGCGAATCGATCCTTCGTGTTCACCGCCGAAAGGAGCGGCCTGTCGGTGGACAGGGAGCAGCTCTACCAGAGCGCGCTGTCGGCGCTCACCTCGGGCGCGGGCGGCGGCACGGTGGCGGTTTCCGCCCAGACGGTCGCACCCGCTCTGACGCAGGCGGAGCTTCAGCAGACCTGCGGCCTGGTAGACAGCGCCAAGACGCGCATCTATGACAGCAGCAAGAACCGCCTGAACAACATCCGGCTGGCCGTGGAGATTCTCAGCGGCGTGCGCGTCGATCCGGGCGTGACCTTCTCGTTCAACGGCACGGTGGGTCAGCGCACCGCCGAGCGCGGCTTCAAGGAGGCCGGCGCGTTCTCGGACGGCCTGTCGGTGCAGGAGGTGGGCGGCGGCATCTGCCAGGTGTCCACCACCCTGTTTAACGCCGTGGTCAAGTCCGACCTGACCATCACCACCCGCAACCCGCACTCCCGCCCGGTCAACTACGTGGACAAGGGCAAGGACGCGGCCGTTTCCTGGCCCAATCAGGACTTCAAGTTTACCAACTCCAGCAATGTGCCGGTCTACATCATGGGCGAAATCGTGACCGAGAACGACAAGAAGTACCTGGTGATGTCGATCTACGGCCAGAAGCTGCCGAACGGCGAGTACATCAAGATCACCTCCGAGACGCTTTCCGAGCTGGAGCCGGGCGAGGACGAATACCGCTACACCAACGACCTGCCCACCGGCATCACCGAGCTCAAGCAGAAGGCGCACGGGGGCTACAAGGCCGTGGCGTACAAGCATCGCTACAACGCGAACGGCGACGAGATTTCCAGCGAGGTGCTCTGCTACAGCACCTACCCCGCCGCAGGCAACATTTACTACGTGGGCCGATAGGAGACGGGCGTATGATGAACATCGTGCTCGTCGAGCCGGAAATCCCTCAGAATACCGGCAACATCGCCCGAACCTGCGCCGCGACCGGCAGCATGCTGCACCTGATTCGCCCGCTGGGCTTCCGGCTGGACGACAGGTACATGAAGCGGGCGGGACTGGACTACTGGTTTTTGATGAAGTACCGCGTGTACGACGGCCTGGACGACTTTTTCGCCCGGCACCCGGACGCGCGCTGCTTCTTCGCCACCACCAAGGCGCCCAGGAGCTATGCCCAGGCGCAGTATCGCGACGGCGATTTCCTGTTCTTCGGCAGGGAGAGCCGCGGCCTGCCCGAGGAGCTGCTGGAAAGGCGCTATGACGACTGCGTGCGCATCCCGATGCGGCCCGAGGCGCGCTCGCTCAACCTGGCCAACTCGGTCGCCGTGCTGCTCTA
>CAKUFB010000154.1 GCA_934647145.1 uncultured Clostridia bacterium | reverse complement strand
AACTCCGAGTTACGCGGATTATCGCCGTTGATATAATAGGCCATGCGTTCACCTCCCGCGGCCCGTCCCTCCGTATTATACCCGATGAACGCAACTTTGTCCATACGCATTCGGGGAAAAAAGGACTTTTGCGGCGCGCCGAAGGCGGGTATAATGGAGTCACGGAAAAAACACAGGGAGGAATAACTCATGAAGAAGTTTGCTTTTATCGGCGCGGGCAGCGTGAACTTCACCCGCGCGATCATTCGCGACCTGCTGACCTACCCGGCCTTCGAGGACGCGCAGTTCTACCTGATGGACATCGACCGCGAGAAGCTGGACGGCATCCGCGCCTGCGTGGACAACATCGTCGCGGCCTTCGGCAACAAGGCGACCGTGGTCTCCACGATGAACCGCCGCGAGGCGCTCGACGGCGCGGACGGCGTGCTGTGTACCGTGTTCAACGGCGACATCGACATCTGGCGCTACGACGTGGAGATTCCCAAGCAGTTCGGCGTGGACACCAACATCGGCGATACCCGCTCGGTCTCGGGCATGTTCCGCGCCCTGCGCAACATCCCGCTGATGCTGGACATCTGCCGCGACATCGAGGAGCTGTGCCCGCACGCGGTCTTCCTCAACTATACCAACCCCATGAGCATGCTGTGCAAGGCCATGCAGGCCAATACGAATGTCTGCGTCACCGGCCTGTGCCACAGCGTGCAGGGTACCGCCGCCCAGCTGGCCCAGTGGATCGGCGCGGACGAGAGCGAAATCACCTACCTGTGCGCCGGCGTGAACCATCAGGCCTTCTTCCTCGAGTTCAAGCGCAACGGCGTGGACGCCTACCCCCAGATCTTCGAGGCCGTCAAGAAAAAGGAAATCTACGAGAGCGACATCGTGCGCTGCGAAATGCTCAGGCACCTGGACTACTTCCCCACCGAGTCCTCCGGCCACAACAGCGAGTACAACGCCTGGTTCCGCAAGCGCCCCGACCTCATCGAAAAGTACTGCACCGGCGGCACCAGCTGGAACCCCGGCGAATACGCTTTCTCCCTCAACCTGCGCATCAAGCGCAAGGAAACCTGGCCCGAGGACATCAAAAAGTGGATCGCCGAAAAGCCTGACACCAAGCGCGGCCAGGAATACGCCGCCAACATCTTCAACGCCATCTTCGGCGACAACGCCCTGTATACCTTCAACGGCAACGTGCTCAACACCGGACTGATCGACAACCTGCCCGAAAACAGCTGCGTCGAGGTGCCCGTGCTGGCCAGTAAAAACGGCATCCAGCCCATGCACGTCGGCCCCCTGCCCGCCCACCTCGCCACCCTCGTCGGCACCACCGCCCGCATCGAGGACATGATCGCCGAGGCCGCAGTCACCGGCGACCGCCGCCTCGTCCTGCACGCCGTCCAGCTCGACCCGCTCACCAGCGCCGTCTGCTCCCTCGAGGAAATCGACCAGATGGTCAACCTGCTCTTCGAAAAGAACCGCGACTATCTCCCCGCGTTCTTCTGAGGGACGGGGGAACGAAGGATACGCCGGGGAGGCCGCCTTTTTGACCGGGCAGTGCCCGGACCCACTTGCTGCCGCGGGGCAATAAGCTGCGCGAGCAATCGGCAAGTGTGGTGAAGGTCGCATGGCTTTTGACCTCTTCCCGGACCTCTCCCGGAAAACACTATGATCCACGCAGCGAAACAGATCAAACTAACGTAATTCCCCGAATGTATCGTAGGCCGGGAGAATCCTGTTTGACTGCCGCTGCATTCCAAAACCACAGCGCGCCTTCAAGTCACGGGGATACGGCCTTTCTGACTGGGCAGCGCCCGAACCTCTCACGAAAAGCACATTGATCCGCGCAATTTGAGCGGTCACAGCGGTGTGCTTCCCCGAATGTGTCGTAAGCCGGGAGAATCCTGTTCGCCTGCCGCCATGCTCCAAAACCATAGCGCTCCTCCAGACATCGCCTGAAGGAGCGCTTTTCATATATCCTCGCGCGCAGAACCGCCGTGCCGCGCCGATTCTCTCAGCAACGACCGTCCACCATCAGTTAGAACGACCAGAGCCTGCGCCCGAACACCATCGACCCACGCCGCATTCGGGGAACCACCCTGCTGCAACCATTCAGACCACGCGGATCAAAGTGTTTTCCGGTGAGAACAAGTCCAGCCTGCCTGCCCGTAGCTCTTGTGGGGCGCTGCCTCGAGTCTTCCGACCGCGAAGCACCCTGAGGCTCTAATTTGTGGCCGAAGGGTGCGCTTGGCCGGCGCCAGCACCGCCTCCAAGCTCAGCTTGGAGATGCGCCCACTCGGGAACCTTGTACCAGGCGACGGTGATTCCCGCGCCGTGCTGGCAGAAGACGCTGTCGGCGGGCTCGTCGGCGAGCGGCTCGTAGTGTGCCTGCTCGATCACCTCGGCGGCGTTGTGGGCGGGCTCGTAGTGGTCGGCCTCGAAGAAGAAGCTGCCCTTGCCGCGGGTGGCGGCGAGGAAGTCGGTCTGATAGCCGCTCATCGTGGCCAGGGGCGCGCTGCCCTCGAGCAGCACCTCGTCGGCGGTACACACGGGCGGCTCAGCCTGGGCGTGCAGCGCCTGCAGGTCGCCCAGCAGCCTGCCCATGCACTCGCGGGGGGCGCGCAGGCGGAACCGGCCGACCGGCTCCAGCAGCGCCATTTTCGCCTGCATCAGGCCCTGACGGATGGCGCGAGAGGTGGCCTCGCGGAAGTCGCCGCCCTCGGTGTGCTTGATGTGCGCGCGCCCGGTCAGCAGCGTGATCTTCAGGTCGGTCAGCGGCGCGCCGATCAGCACGCCCGGGTACTCGCGCTCGAAGACGTGCGTCTCAATCAGCCGCTGCCAGGACAGCGCCAGCGTGTCCACGTGACAGGCCGACTCGAAGGTAATCCCGCTGCCCCGCTCCCCGGGCGACAGGCGCAGGTGCACCTCGGCGTAGTGCCTGAGCGGCTCGAAGTGGCCGACGCCCACGACCGGCGCGGTCACCGTCTCCAGATACCTCACCCGACACGGCCCGAAGTCCACCTCCAGCGAAAACCGCTCCTTGACCAGCTGCCGGAGCACCTCAAGCTGAATCGGCCCCATAACCCGCAGCTGCACCCGCTGGCTCCGCTCGTCCCAGCTCACGCCCAGCGAGGGCTCCTCGTCCTCCAGCGTGCGAAAGGCGCGCATCACCCGATCCTTGCCCGCCTCGCGCCCGGCGAGCACCGCCGCGGTCATCATCGGCTCGGTCATGAAATGACTGCGCTCGGGCTTTGCCCCCAGCAGATCGCCGCTCTTCGTGCCGCTTAAGCCGGCCACCGCCGCCAGCTCGCCCGCCTCCGCGCGGGAAACGGGCAGGTATTTCGCGCCCTCGACCCGGTACATCGCGCTGATTTTGCCCCGCGCAAAGGGCGTTTCGATCTCGTCCTTGACCGAAAGCGCGCCGGAGAGTACCTTGACAAAGGTCAGGCGCACGTTCTGCGCGTCGTGGCGCACCTTGTACACCCGCGCGGAGAACTCGCCCGCCGGATCGTACTGCGTGCGCGTCAGCAGCGACAGCATGCCCATGAACTCGGCCACGCCCTCGCCGGACAGCGCCGCGCCCGCATACACCGGAAACAGCTGCCTGCGCGCGATCTGCTCCCGGATGGAGGAGAGCCAGGCCCGCTCGTCGTACCCGCCGTCAAACAGCCGCTCCAGCAGCTCCTCGTCGCCCTCCGCCGCCTGCTCGATCAGGCGCTCGTCGGTCAGTCTGCCCGCCTGATAGCCGCGCCGCAGGTCGAAAAAGCCGCCCCCGAACCGCTCCCTGAGCCTGCACAGCACCCCGTCCGGGTCGGCGCCCACGCGGTCGGTCTTGTTCAGGAACACGAACGCCGGCACACCGTACTTCTCCAGCAGCCGCCAGACGGTCTCGGTGTGGCTCTGCACGCCCTCCACGCAGCTGACCACCAGCACCGCGTAGTCCATCACCTGAATGGCGCGCTCCATCTCCCCCGCAAAGTCGGTGTGACCGGGGGTGTCCACCCAGTTCCACGTGTCGCCCTGAAAGGCGAACGTGGCCTGGTCGGAAAAGATCGTGATTCCCCGCTGGCGCTCGAGCGGGTGGCTGTCCATGAAGGCGTCCCTGTGGTCGACGCGGCCCGCCCTTCTCAGCGCGTGCGCCCGGAAGAGCACCTGCTCGGAGAAGGTGGTCTTGCCCGCGTCCACGTGCGCCAGGATGCCGAAGGTCTTGTTCACCGGTCGGCCTCGAGGAACTCGATGCGGTTCTCGCCCATCGCGCCCACGCGCGCCAGCGAGATCACCCGGTAGCCCCTGCCCTCGAGCAGGCCGCGCCCGGGCTGGAAGCTCTTCTCGATCACGATGCCGATCGCGCTCACCTGCGCGCCCACGCTCTCCAGCAGCCGCGCCGCGCCGCCGGCCGCCTCGCCGTTGGCCAGAAAGTCGTCCACCAGCAGCACGCGGTCGCCCTCGTCAAAGAACTTCTTCTTCATCGTCAGCTGATAGGAGGAGTTTTTCGTGAAGGAGAACACCTCGGTCTGCACAACCTCGTCCTTGAGGATGCGCGAGGTCGACTTCTTCAGGATCACCAGCGGCACGCCCAGCTCAAGCGCCGTCATCTGCGCCGGGGCGATGCCCGAGCTCTCGATCGTGACCACCTTGTTCACGCCCAGCTCCCTCGCCGCCTCGGCGAAGGCCCGTCCGATGCCCGCCATCAGCCGCGGATCCACCTGGTTGTTCAGAAAGGAGTCCACCAGCAGCACATCGGCGTTGAGCGCGCGCCCCTCGCTCAGAATCTTCTGTTCCAGTTCCTTCATCGAAAATCCCCATCCTTCGCTCGTATTTGTCAAGTTCTCCAGGCTAAAACAAATCGCTGTGCATCCCGGTGCGGTACAGCGTCAAAACCAGAACTTCCTCCGTAATCCGGTAGACCAGCAGCCAGTCCGGACGAACATGGCACTCCCTGTATCCGGAATAGTCGCCGCTCAGCGAATGGTCACGGTATTCCGGCGGTAGGGTTTCGCCTTCTGCCAGTATGCAGATCACTTCTTTCAGGCGACTCATGTCATACCCGCGTCTGACGGCCAGTTTATAGTCTCGCTTGAACTGCGTCGTCCGTTCAATCTCGTACTTCATTCCGCCTCCAGCTCGTCAAACAGCTCGTCTACAGAGTGAAACCGCCTCGTATTCGGGTCGGCAAGCATCGCGTCTCCCTCCGCAAGCGCCGCCCGCGTCAGCTCGTTGGGCGTTTCGCGCCTGATGGCAAAGGGAATCCCGTTTTCATACAGGCATTGACGGAAGAACATGTTGACCGCTGTGGACAGATCCAGTCCCAGCTCCGCGTAAAGCGCCTGAACCTTGCCCTTTACCTCGGAATCAATCGAAAGTGTCGTCGAAACCTTAGCCATACTTATCAACCTCCTTCTCTTATATCATACGCTCATTATACGCAAAAGTCAATATTTTAAACGTATGATTCAATCACTCCGGCAAAATCAGCATCGCGTCGCCAAAGGAGAAGAAGCGGTAGCCCTCGCGCACGGCCTCCTCGTACACCGACAGCGTGTACTCGCGCCCCATCAGCGCGGAGACCAGCATGATGAGGGTGGAGCCGGGCAGGTGGAAGTTGGTGATCAGCGCGTCCACCAGCTTGAAGCGATAGCCGGGCCTGATGAAAATGCTGGTCGTGCCCGACTGCGCCGAGATCGTGCCGTCGTCCTTCGCGGCCGACTCGAGCGTGCGCACGCTGGTCGTGCCCACGGCGATAATGCGCCCGCCCGCGGCCTTGACCTCGTTGATGGCGCGCGCGGCCTGCTCGCCGACCTCGTAGTACTCGCTGTGCATCACGTGCTCCTCCACGTCCTCGGCCTTGACCGGGCGGAAGGTGCCCAGGCCCACGTGCAGCAGCACCGGAATGATGCGCACGCCCTTTTCGCGGATTTTCTCCAGCAGCTCGGGCGTGAAGTGCAGCCCGGCGGTCGGCGCGGCGGCCGAGCCGTCCTGTCTGGCGTAGACCGTCTGATAGCGCTCCTTATCCTGCAGCTTCTCGTGAATGTAGGGCGGCAGAGGCATCTCGCCCAGCCGGTCGAGCGTCTCCTCGAACGTGCCCTCGCACTCGAACTGCACCACGCGGCCGCCCGCGTCGGTCTCGGAGAGCATCGTGCCCTTCAATTCGCCTCCGCCAAAGGTCACGGTCACGCCCGGCCGCAGCTTTTTGCCCGGCCGCACCAGCGTCTCCCAGGTCTTGGGGCCCAGCTGCTTGAGCAGCAGCACCTCGCATGCTCCGCCGCCCGCGCGCTCGCCGTACAGCCGCGCCGGAATCACGCGCGTCTCGTTGACAACCAGCGCGTCGCCCGGGCGCAGGTAGTCGATCACGTCGTAAAAATGCCTGTGTACAGGCTTCGCGCCCGTGCGCGTCACCACCATCAGCCGGCTGTGGTCGCGCGGCTCGATCGGGGTCTGCGCGATCTGCTCCTCCGGCAGGTCGTACATAAAATCAGACGTCTTCATCTCTCATCCTTCTTTTCT
>CAKUFB010000153.1 GCA_934647145.1 uncultured Clostridia bacterium | reverse complement strand
TGGTGGATGGGGATGGATTCGAACCATCGAAGTCTGCGACGGCAGATTTACAGTCTGCTCCCTTTGGCCACTCGGGAACCCATCCATGTGGCAATATGAAGTTTTTATATGATCACGGGACAGACGGCCGACCCGCCTGAGACGCGATGCAGGCAAAATGGTGGATGGGGATGGATTCGAACCATCGAAGTCTGCGACGGCAGATTTACAGTCTGCTCCCTTTGGCCACTCGGGAACCCATCCATGTAAAAGGAGTCTCTGATGGAGCTGGCGATGGGACTTGAACCCGCAACCTGCTGATTACAAATCAGCTGCTCTGCCAATTGAGCTACACCAGCACAAGTTCTGTCCTACCCAGCAGGGAAAAAATGGCGACCCGGAAGGGGCTCGAACCCTCGACCTCCAGCGTGACAGGCTGGCGTACTAACCAACTGTACTACCGGGCCAAATTGGTGGGCCATCAGGGACTTGAACCCCGGACCAATCGGTTATGAGCCGACAGCTCTGACCAACTGAGCTAATGGCCCGCGATCCTGCGCTATGGGAAAAAGTGGTGACCTCTAGGGGACTCGAACCCCTGTTACCGCCGTGAAAGGGCGGTGTCTTAGACCGCTTGACCAAGAGGCCATGTAAAGCTGGTCGGGGTGACAGGATTTGAACCTGCGGCCCCATGCTCCCAAAGCACGTGCGCTACCGAACTGCGCTACACCCCGATCGGTAACCCGCCATGAACGCCGCCTCCGCAGGCGACATGAATTATTATAACAGCGGACGGCGCGTCTGTCAATACCTATTTTAGGGATTTTCCGCCCGTTTACGTAATTTTTGCGGGCATTCGGGCGAATGGGAGGAAGCGCGGCGAGGCGTTTCCCCGCCACTGCCACCCCCACCAGCGTTTGCTGAAATCTGAAAGATTTCCGGGAGCGAAAAACGTCCCGTGCCCATGCTGTGCAGTTTGTTCTGGCCAAGTCGGCAGCGCCGACCGTCAATCCACGGAGAATTCCGGAAAACCGGAGAAATCAGCCGCTCCAGTTTATGGCGGCTGGTTTCGTGTTCTGTCCGGCGGCAGCAGGTGGGTGCAGGCTCAGCCTGCCGGCAGCAAGTGGCTGTCGGCACTGCCGACCGGCAGCAAGTGGGTGCAGGCACTGCCTGCCCGAAGAGGCAATGCCGACAGGAGTTTTCCGGAGAATTCCGGAAAACCGGAGAAACCAGCCGCTCCAGTTTATGGCGGCTGGTTTCGTGTTCTGTCCGGCGACAGCAGGTGGCAGTCGGCACTGCCGACCGGCAGCAGGCGGGTGCAGGCTCAGCCTGCCCGGCGGCAGCAACCGGAACCGGGCACAGCCCGGCGGCGGTGCGGGCGGCTCACGTCCGCTCCGTGGATTTCTGAACGTCCTGGTTCGCGGACGTGTCTTCGTCCTCGCCTGCGCCGCGCTGAGGCGGATTGCCCGGCATCTGGCCGTTAAAGCCGGAGGACGGCGCGTTGTCCGGGCGCTGGCCGTCGGAACGTTCGCCGCCGGGGCGCTGGCCGCCGGGAAAGCCCCTGCCGCCCATGCCGCCCATACCGGTGGAAACGTCGCCCGTCTGAACCGTGCCGGTCGTCTGGCTTTCACCGGAGGAAAGGACGCATTCTTCGCTGTCTGAAAGCTCGGCGCAGGAGAAGAGCAGGAAGGAGGCGTTATACTTCGCGTCGGCCGCGCACAGTACGGCGCTGCCTGCGGTGAGGGTAAAGGCGCTTCCCTCCGTCAGCAGCGCGCCCTGACTGCCGGAGAAGCCGCCTCGGGTAAACTGGCCGGGCATGCCGGAGACGCCGCTGCCGCCAAAGAGCACGCAGGGCTGAGTCGCCTGCAGGCGCATGCCCATGCCGCTGCTGCCGCCCGCCGCCAGCACCGTGCCGCCGGAGATGGTGACGGTTCCGTCCGCGTCCAGCGGCTGGTTGTCGGCGGCGCTGGCCGACCAGACCGTCACGCTGCCGCCCGATATGGTCAAATCGCCGTTGGAGTCGAAGCCGTCCCCGCCGCTGGTGCAGGCGACGATCGTGCCGCCGGAGATGTTCAGCGCGAAGTCATAGCCGGACAGCTCCGCATTGGCGGCGTTGATGCAGTCGTCGGAGGACAGAATGCTGACGCTGCCCGAGCGGACGTTGACCTCCGCGCCCTCCAGGCCCTCGTTGCAGGCCGTGATCGTGACTTCAGGCCCCTGCGTGCCGTCCGCGCCGATGTTCAGCGCGTAGTCGCAGTGCAGCGCGTCGTCCCCGGCGGAGAGGGTGAGCCGGCCGCTTTCCACATTCAGGCTGGCCGCGGCGTTCACCGCGTCGTTTACGGGCGCGTCGATGCGCAGCGTCAGGTCGCGGATGGTGAGGGATGCCTCGCCGTCTTCCTCGGTGGATGCGCCGGATTTGAGGCCGTTTTTGGCGTTCGCCTGGATGTTCAGGGTTCCCGCGCCGCAGAGCACGACTTGAGAGCCGTCCTTGCACTTGACGACCGCGTTTTCCGCGTCGGTATTGTTGGTTTCGTCGGCGTTGCTCTCGGCGTCGGCCAGCGTGTTTTCCGTCCCGGTGGCCGCTTCAATGACGACCTCCGTGCCCTTGCCGCAGACGATGGGCGCTGTGCTCTGGGAGGTGAGACTCAGCCCGCTGAGCACCAGACGGACGCCGGTCACGCCCTTTTTCACCTTTACGCTGCCGTCGGCGCAGCTTCCGGAGAGCACGTAGGTACCCGCCCCGGTGATGGTCAGGCCGGTTCCGTCGATCTTGAGGCCGTCTGACGCGGACGCGGTGATTCCGCCGTCGGTAAACTGAATGTCCGTTTCGCCGCCGGTCGATTCGGTTTCCGCGAAGGCGCGAAGGCAGCCCGTCGCCAGGCAAAGTGTCAGCAGCAGTACAAGCGCGATACAGATCTTTTTCATAAGGATTCCTCCCTCCTGTCATTTGCGGGCAGGCCGCAGGAAATTTCCAGGTTTCCATTGCGGCACCGCATGGCGTCCAGCAGCTCCTTTTCCCGGCCAACGTCCTTCAGCCTGACCCGGTAGTGCAGGCTGTACAGACTGCCCATGTTCACGGTCTTGACGCGCAGCAGCCGGAAGGATGAGGCGTACTCGGTGAACAGGTCGGAAAAGAGCGTCGTATAGTCCAGGTTCTCCGGAACGGTTACGCGAATGTCCCGCTCGCAGGGGCTGTAGCCGGGCCTCCGCTGCAGCAGGAAAACGCCGCAGGTGACCGCCGCGGCCAGCACGGCCAGCACGCAATAGCCCATCGCGCAGCACAGACCCACGGTCATGGCGAGAAAGATCGCCATGATGTCCCGGGCCGAGCCGGGCGCGGAGCGGAAACGCACCAGGCTGAAGGCGCCCGCCACCGCCACGCCCGCGCCCAGATTGCCGTTGACCAGCGAAATGACGAGCTGCACCAGAAAGGGCAGCACGGTCAGCGCGGAGGTCATGGTGCCGGCTTCGTCGCTGACTTTCCGGTAAACCAGCGCGACGCCGAAGCCCAGTCCCAGCGAAACCAGGCAGGACAGCAGAAACGCGGGAACCGTCACGGAGGACGCGTAGATCGAGGCAAAAATTCCGTCAGGCATATCGTCTCATCTCCCTGTCAAACAGCTTCTCTTCGCAGAGCGCCCGGTAGGCTCTGCCGTACTTGGAAAAGGACGCCGGGAAGATTCCGTTTTCCGAAAGCGCCTGCGTCAGCCACAGCGGGGCGGCGTCCGAGATCTTCACCTCCATCAGCGTCTGGCCGGGCAAAAGCAGCGGCTCGCCCCACGCGCCCCGGCGCAGATCCAGGTCGCGGGCGCGCCAGAGGATTTCCCGATCCAGCGTCAGGCGCAGGGACGAATCCTCCGCGCCCTTCCAGGAATCCCGCTCATAGCTGAGGAACACCCGGGGCGCGATGTCCGGATAGGAGGCCAGCAGCCAGTCCATCTCCCGGAAGATCTGGCCGTCTCCCCCGTCGGCGCGGCGGGACAGATACGCCATCGCGTCCTCGCAGGACATGCCGACCCGGCGCTTGTAGACGATTCCCCGGGCCTTCTTCTTGATTTCGGGGAACACCAGAGAGCCGCTTTCTGGAACGCCATAGCTCCTCAGCCGGAGCTTTTCCTTGTACTTCGGCCCCTCCAGCGAGCGGCGGATCATTCGAAAGTCGGGGGTGTCGTAGTACAGATTCAAAATGCTGCTGTGCGCGAAGGCGTCCGGCAGCATATGAGATTCCAGGATGGGCGTCAGCGAGGAAAGCTGCCGCCCGGTGAGCAGGTACTTGATTTCCTTTCGCTTGAATACGGCCTGATAGCTGTCCATTTGGCTTCCTCCTGTCGGGTTGATGGTTCTAATTATCCACACCGTTCTGAAAAAGCGCTGAAATCGAGACGGAATTTTTTTCAGAACGCTTTCAGAATTTCGTGTACAATGGTATGATAGAAACAAGGAGGGGATTCGCTTGAACATACTCATTGTCGAGGACGAAGCCGCTTTGGCGGAGGCGGTGGAGCATATTCTGCGCAAGGCGGGCCACACGGCGGATTGGGTGGCGGACGGACAGTCCGCGCTGGACTACATCCGCGCGGGCTCCTATCAGCTGATTCTGCTGGACGTCATGCTGCCCCGGCTGGACGGGCTGAGCGTGCTGCGGCAGATGCGAAGCGAGCGGATTCAGACCCCCGTGCTGATGCTCACGGCCAGAACGACGGTTCCCGACAAGGTGGCGGGACTGAACGCCGGCGCGGACGACTATCTCACCAAGCCCTTTGATCCGGAGGAGCTGCTGGCCAGGGTCGGCGCCATGACGCGCAGGAAGGGCGAAATGGTGCTCAACGAGATCAAGTACGAGGATCTGACGCTGGATCTGAACGCCGTCGCGCTGCGCTGCGGCAGCCGGGACGTGCAGCTCAGCCCCAAGGAATTTCAGATCGCGCGCCTGCTGCTGTCCGACCCGCAGAGAACCTTTTCCAAGGATCTGCTGATTACCCGCGCCTGGGGACTGGACTCCGAGGCGACGGACAACAATGTAGAGGCCTATGTCTCCTTCCTGCGAAAAAAGCTGAGGTTTCTGGGCTCCAGGGTCACCATCAAAAACCTGCAGAAGATCGGCTATCGATTGGAGGTCGCGCCATGAGTCCGTACAGAAGGCGCTTTGTGCAGTTCAATATGCTGCTGATCGGAATCATCCTGACCGTGATGACGGTCGCCGTGGCCGTCTATATGACGAACGATTACTGCAGCGGCCTGCGCGTGACCATGGAGCAGGTCGTGGCCCCCCTGCGGGGCTTCTCTCTGCCGCAGAAGGGGAAGCCGCATCAGGAAAAGGCGGACGGGAAAGAGCCGGAGCAGAAAAAGAATATTGTGACCGTGTTTTATTTCCCGGAGGACGGGTCGTATGCGGTGCTTTCGCCCGACAATCCGTATCCGGAGGAGGAGCTTCAGTCCATTCTGGAGAGCGTCGCCGCGCAGGAGGACGAGTTCGGCGTGCTGCGTCAGGGGCATGTCGTTTTTTACCGCAGCGGAAACGCGCCCTGCAGGATCGCCCTCGCCTCCACGGACTATATCACGCATTCCGTGCTTCGTCTCGTCCTCGTGCTGGCGCTCATCTGGCTGCTCGCCATGCTGCTGTTTCTCGCCGTCAGCGTCAGGCTCTCCGCTCTGGCCGCCAGGCCGCTGGAGGAGGCCATGCGGCGTGAAAAGCAGTTCGTGGCGGACGCTTCCCACGACCTGAAAACGCCCCTGTCCGTGATTCTCGCCAACAGCTCGATTCTGATGGAAAATCCGGAGGCCACGGTGGGCAGCGTTCGCCGCTGGCTGGACAGCACGCAGGACGCCGCCAGGCGGATGCAGCGGCTCATCACGCAGATGCTCACCCTGGCCGATGTGGAGCGGACGGATACGGCGCCCGCCTCGGAGCCGGTCGACCTTTCGGGCGTCGCCCTGAAGGCGGCGCTGGAAATGGAATCCGTCGCGTATGAGAAGCAGGTGTCGCTGGAAACGGCGCTTTCCGAGCCGTGCGTCGTGCGCGGAAATACGGACTATCTTCAGCGGATTGTCAGCAGCCTGCTGGAAAACGCGCTGAAATATGAGCCGAAGGGCGGGCGGGTACAGCTGACGCTCGCGAGGGAAAAGCGGAAGGTCACTCTCACCGTCCGAAACTTCGGCAGTACCATTTCGGAGGCGGATCTGCCGCATGTGTTCGACCGGTTCTATCGCAGCGACAGGAGCCGCAGGAATGAATCGGGCAGCTTCGGACTGGGCCTTGCCATCACCAGGGAAATGGTGGAGAAGCTGGGCGGGGAAATCACCGCCGTCAGCAGCCCGGAAAGCGGCACGACCTTTCGCGTCGTCCTGAGCGCGTAAGGGATGGAAAGCGGAAAACGGGCGCAGGAGGCCCGAAAACACAAAAAAAGCCCGGCGTGGCGCGGGGCTTTTAGCGGTATGATTACCTTGAAGGCGAGGTCAGGGCTCCTTGACGGGACAGGAGCGCCACCGTCTCCACATGTCCGCTCCAGCAGAACAGGTCGACCGGCTGGGCGTAGGCGAGGGCGTACGCGCCGCGCAGCTTTTTCAGGTCGCGCGC
>CAKUFB010000152.1 GCA_934647145.1 uncultured Clostridia bacterium | reverse complement strand
CGCAGACGCTTTATCTGCGCCATGTGAAGAACGTCGTCATGCAGGATACGGCCTTCACCATCGGCTGAAGCCGGCGCGCAAATTTACAATTTTCCCATTGCCAAGCGGCGGGAAGCGTGGTATACTAAAAACAGTTATATACAAGGCAGAGACGGAGAAAAGTAGCCCCGGAAGAGCCGCCCTCAGAGAATGCGCGTCATCGGCTGAAAGCGCGCGTGGCAGGCGCCCCGGCGAAGTTCGCTCCCGAGCTTCCGCGCTGAACGGCTCCCCATTAGGCGCGGACGGACGCCCCCGATACCGGGCGGTAAGGCCGCGCTTTCAAACGCGGCGAATTCGGGTGGTACCGCGTTTCTTTTAAGACTCGCCCCTGTTGCAGGGAGCGGGTCTTTTTGATTGCCTTGCGACACACAATCAATGTTCACTCATTGTGAAAGGAGTTCCACAACCATGCAGGATCAACTCAAAGCCATCAGAGAGCACGTTATCGAGGAACTGAAATCCGTTCAGGACTCGAACGCCCTTGAGCAGCTGCGCGTGCGCGTGCTGGGCAAAAAGGGCGAGCTGACCGCCATACTGCGCGGCATGGGCAAGGTGCCCGCCGAGGAGCGCCCCGCCATCGGCCGCATCGTCAACGAAACCCGCGAGAAGCTCGAATCGGCCATCGACGAAACCGCCGCCGCGCTGCGCGCGCGCGAAAAGGACTTCCGCCTGCGCCGCGAGGCCATCGACGTGACGCTGCCCGGCACGGAGCGCGTTGCCGGCAGCCTGCACCCGATGAACATCGTGCTGGACGACCTCCTGACCATATTCACCGGCATGGGCTTCGAGGCCGTCGAGGGCCCGGAAATCGAATACGACCGCTTCAATTTCGAGCTGCTCAACGTGCCCAAAAACCACCCCGCCCGCGACGCGCAGGATACATTCTATATCGACGACAACGTCGTGCTGCGCTCGCAGACCTCGCCGGTTCAGGCGCGCATCATGACCACCCGCAAGCCCCCCATCCGCATCATCTCCCCCGGCCGCGTCTACCGCGCCGACGAGGTGGACGCGACCCACTCCCCGGTCTTCCACCAGATCGAGGGCCTGGTGATCGACGAGAACATCTCCATCGCCGACCTCAAGGGCACGCTGGACACCTTCGCCAGGCGCCTCTACGGCGAAGGCATCGTCACCCGCTTCCGTCCCTCCTTCTTCCCGTTCACCGAGCCGTCCGCCGAGGTCGACCTGACCTGCGCCTCCTGCCGCGGCAAGGGCTGCCGCATGTGCAAGGGCACCGGCTGGATCGAGGTGCTGGGCGCGGGCATGGTCAACCCCAGGGTGCTGGAGATGTGCGGCATCGATTCCAAAAAGTACCAGGGCTTCGCCTTCGGCATGGGCATCGAGCGCCTGACCCTCCTCAAGTATAACGTGCCGGACATGCGCTATCTGTATGAAAACGACGTGCGCTTCCTCAAGCAGTTCCGGTAAGAGCGCCTACATGAAAAAGGAGGAACAACCGCAATGAAAGTGCCGATGAAATGGCTGAAGGAATATACGGAAATCAATCTCCCCGCCGCCGAGTACGCCGAGAAAATGGTCATGTCGGGCGACGGCGTGGAGGGTATCGAAAACACGGGCGAGCTGTTCGGCCATGTGGTCGTTGGCCGCGTGCTGGCCTGCGAGGACATCGAGGGCACGCACCTGCACAAGTGCCTGGTGGACGTGGGCGGCGAGGAGCCGCTGCAGATCGTCTGCGGCGCGCCCAACGTGAAAACGGGCGTGCTGACCTGCGCCGCGCTCGAGGGCGCTCATCTGCCCGGCGGCGTGAAGATCAAGAAGGGCAAGCTGCGCGGCGTGGAGAGCTGCGGCATGCTGTGCTCCGGCCCCGAGCTGGGCGTGCCGGAGGGCCTGTATCCCCACTGCGGCGACGAGGGCATCCTGCTGTTCAACGAGGACTACGCCCCCGGCACCGACGTGAAGGAAATCTTCGGCCTGGGCGACGACGTGGTCGACTTTGAGGTTCTGGCCAACCGCCCGGACTGCCTGAGCGTCTGGGGTCTGGCCCGCGAGAGCGCCGCCGTGCTGGATACTCACTGCGTCATGCCCGAAATCGCGGTCGAGGAGAACCCCGCACTGGGCCGCTTCTCCGACTACGCGAAGATCGACGTGCAGGACGACGAGCTGTGCCCGCGCTACTGCGCCCGCGTGATCAGGAACGTCAAAATCGCCCGCTCGCCCAGGTGGATGCGCGAGTATCTGTACGGCGCGGGCGTGCGCCCGATCAATAACATCGTGGACATCACCAACTACGTGATGCTGGAGACCGGCCACCCGATGCACGCCTTCGACCTGTCCAGGGTCAGGGATCACGCCATTGTCGTGCGCCGCGCCCGCGAGGGCGAGCCGCTCACCACGCTGGACGGCAAGAGCTACACGCTGACGAACGACATGCTGGTCATTTCCGACGCGCAGAACGCCACCGGCCTGGCCGGCGTCATGGGCGGCGAGGAATCCGAGATCACCGAGGGCACCTGCGACGTGCTGTTCGAGTGCGCTGCCTTCGACCGCGCCAATATCCGCATCACCTCCCGCACGCTGGGCATCCGCACCGAGGCCAGCGGCCGCTTCGAGAAGGGCGTGTGCGCCCGCACTGCCATGGAGGCGCTCGACCGCGCCTGCATGCTGGTCAACATGCTCGAGTGCGGCGAGGTCGTGCCCGAGGCGTTCGACCACTATCCCGCCCCCGCCGAGGATCAGATCATCGAGGCCGAGGTCGATCGCATCAACCGCCGCATCGGCCTGAGCCTGTCCGGCGAGGAGATGGAAGACCTGCTCGAGCGGCTGGGCTTCGAGGTCGAGCTGTCCGAAGGCGTCCTCTACTGCACCGTGCCCGCCTGGCGCATGGATCTGGAGACCGACGCGGACATCTCCGAGGAGGTGCTGCGCCTGTACGGCTATGACAAGATCCCCTCCACCCTCATGCAGGGCGTGACCACCGTGGGCATGCGCAGCGACCGCCAGCAACTGCTGGATAAGGCCAAGAGCTCTCTGATCGGCATGGGCTACTTCGAGGCGCTCAACTTCTCCTTCATCAGCCCCAGGTGGCTGGAGATGCTGGGCCTGCCCGAGGGCGACAGGCGCCTCTCTCCCATCGCCATCCGCAACCCGCTGGGCGAGGACACCTCCGTCATGCGCACCACGCTGGTTCCCTCGATGCTCAACACCCTCTCCCTGAACCTGAGCCGAGGCAACAGCGAGCTCAGGCTCTTCGAGGCCGCCCCCCTGTTCGAGCAGGGCGTGACCAGCTCCAATCCTCCCGCCCCGGCCACTGAGAAGCTCTCCCTGGCTGTCGGCCTGTGCGGCGAAAAGGCCGATTTCTATGCCCTGCGCGACGCGGTCGTCTGCCTGCTGGGCAGCTTCGGCATTCAACCCGAAGTGACCTCGGGCGGCGATCCCTTCTTCCATCCCGGCCGCAAGGCAATCCTGTCCGTGCGCGGCGAGGAGCTGGCGCAGGTAGGCGAAATCCATCCGGACGTCGCCGAGCGCTTCAGCATCGAAACGCGCGCCTACGTGGCCGTCGTGCACCTGTGCAGGCTGCCTGAGTTCGCCACGGAAATCGGCGCGGTCAGGGCGCTGCCCAAGTTCCCGCCCGTCACCCGCGACATCGCCCTGGTCATGGACGAGTCGGTCGAGGTCGGCCCGCTCATGGCGGCAATCCAGAAGGCCGGCGGGCATCTGCTCGAGGAAGTCAGTCTGTTCGACATCTATCGCGGCCTGCAGCTCGGCCTGGGCAAGAAGAGCGCCGCGTTCTCCCTGTCCTTCCGCGCGCCCGACCGCACCCTGACCGATGCGGAAATCGCCACCGCCATGGACAAAATCCTCGACACCTGCCTGCGCGAATTCTCCGCCAGCCTGCGGTAACTCGCGCCGCGAAACATACGAATACGCTGAGCCTCGGCAGCTTTGCTGCCGAGGCTCAGCGTTCGGGGGAGGGGGCGCTGCGCGCCCCCTCCCCCGAACCCCTTCCCCACTGCGGCTCGCTCCGCTCGCCATGCCGCGCGCCCCCCGCCCCCCTCCTACACAAGAGGATAACTTGACATTTCCCGCGCGAACAGCTATAATGTGAAGCGAAAAACAGAATACGGTATTTGCCTTATCAAGAGAGGTTGAGGGACGGGCCCGATGAAACCCGGCAACCGGTCGAAGGACAGTGGTGCCAATTCCCGCGGCGGGAGCGATTCCGCCGAAAGATGAGGTGCGGCATTCCTTTTCAGCGTGTGCGGCCTTGTCGAGCAGGGCCGTATTTGTTTTATCTCAAGTCAAGGAGCGATGAACATGCGAACCTTATTTACCTCTGAATCCGTGACCGAGGGACATCCCGACAAAATGTGCGACCAGATTTCCGACGCGATACTGGACGCGATCCTCGCCAAAGACCCGAACGCCCACGTGGCCTGCGAGTGCTGCGCCACCACCGGCATGGTGCTGGTGATGGGTGAAATCAGCACAAGCTGCTATGCGCCGATCGAGAAGATCGTGCGCCAGAAGGTGGTCGACATCGGATACGACCGCGCCAAGTACGGCTTCGACGGAACCTCCTGCGCGGTGCTGGTGAGCATCGATGAGCAGTCGAGCGACATCGCCATGGGCGTGAATAACGCGCTCGAGGGCCGCGCCCAGGACGCGCACGACATCGGCGCGGGCGATCAGGGCATGATGTTCGGCTACGCCTGCAACGAAACCCCCGAGTATATGCCCATGGCCATCGCCCTGGCGCATCGCCTGACCCGCCGCCTGGCCGAGGCGCGCAAGAGCGGCCTGCTGCCCTACCTGCGTCCCGACGGCAAGGCGCAGGTGACCGTGGCCTATGAGGACGGCAAGCCCGTCGGCGTGGAGACGGTCGTGGTCTCTACCCAGCATTCGCCCGACGTGGATCATGCGACCATCGAGCGCGACGTGATCGAGCACGTCATCAGGGCCGCGATTCCGGCCGGGCTGCTCTCCGATAACACCCGCTACCTCATCAACCCGACCGGCCGCTTCGTCATCGGCGGCCCGCAGGGCGACTCCGGCCTGACCGGCCGCAAGATCATTGTGGATACCTACGGCGGCTACGGCCACCACGGCGGCGGCGCGTTCTCCGGCAAGGATCCGACCAAGGTGGATCGCTCCGCGGCCTACGCGGCCCGTCACGCGGCGCTCAACCTGGTCGCCGCCGGCCTGGCCGAAAAGTGCGAGATCGGTCTGGCCTATGCCATCGGCGTGGCCAAGCCGGTTTCCATCGAGGTGGATACCTTCGGCACCGGCGTGATGGACAACGAAAAGCTGGCCCGGCTGGTGGGCGAGGTGTTCGACATGCGTCCCGCCGCCATCATCGACCGGCTGAACCTGCGCCGCCCCATCTACGCGCAGACCGCCAGCTATGGCCACTTCGGCCGTCTCGACCTCGACCTGCCCTGGGAAAAGACCGACTATGTGGACAGGGTGAGGGCCGCCGCGGAAAAACTGAAGTAAGCCGCTGTTCGCTCAACGATCCTCTTTCTGCATTTTACATGATTAAAAAATCCCTCCTTGAGCACAATAAGAGCGCAAGGAGGGATTGTAATGATGAAAAACATGCCTAAAGTACTCGTGATCACGCTTGTGTGCCTGCTGACAGGCGCGCTTCTGACCGGCTGCATGAACTCAGGCGGCCGCACCCTGGGCGCTACGCCTACGCCCGGCGTTCCGCAGTCCTCGGCCATGCCTGGCTCGACCGGCGGCGCGCAGACGCAGAATCCGTCCGCCGGCGCTTCCGAGAAGCCCTTTGACTGGACGAACAACGCAAAGGACGTGCAGGACAAGATCAATCAGCTCAGTGAGATTCAGAAGAGCACGGTCATCGTCAACGGCAAGACCGCGCTGGTGGGCGTGACCTTCACCGGCTCTTATGCGGGCGAACTGACCCAGCGCATCCACGACATGGTCGCCTCGCAGGTGCAGGCCGCCGACGCTTCCATCGAAAAGGTGGCCGTGACCTCCGATCAGGAGGACGTAAAGAAGATCGAAGAGCTGGCGGGCAAAATCCAGTCCGGTACGCCCGTGTCCGAGCTGGAGCAGGAAATCGACTCGATTGCCCGCAACGTCACCACCATGTCCTGACCGCTCCGTCCCACCCCAAAACCGCCCACGGGCTTCGCGCCGCGGGCGGTTTTTGCGCGCTGTCCGGGTCACGCCGTCCTGCGGCGGCTTCGCCGCCGCAGGACGGTTCCCCGGGGAGGGCGGCCTGAACGGCCGCGCCTCCCCGCACCCCACCCACGGCTCCAAAGGAGCCGCAGGGAAGCGATTCCCTGAAAGGGAATCGCACAGCTTGTCAAAGAAGCCAGATTGCGAGCGTGCAATCTGGCTTCTTATAAGATGGAAAGGCAGGAAAAAGCAGGCGCAGCCACTTGTGGATCGCCAGCTTTTTCAAATTCATCGCGGCAAATTTGAGCTTGACCCAGGCGGTAACCGCGATCAGCCCTCGATATGGCGTATAACGCATGGCGTGTTTTTCTTTCGCGTCGGCAAAGACGCGCTCAATGGTCTGCGAACGCAGCGCGTAGGTTTTCTTGCCAAT
>CAKUFB010000151.1 GCA_934647145.1 uncultured Clostridia bacterium | reverse complement strand
CTCCCGGGCGGCCGCAGCCGCCCATAAATGCGATTTCCCTCAGGAAATCGCTTCCTTGCAGCCCCGTTGGGGCTGTGGGTGGGGTCTGGGGAGGCGCGGCCGTTCAGGCCGCCCTCCCCAGCGAACCGGGCCGCGACAGCAAAGCTGTCGCGGCCCGGCGTTCCCTGGGTAGAATCGCTATATTTCTCTCATTACCTCTCCACCCGCAGCACGCAGCCATGGGTAAAGACAGGCAGCTCGATTCCATCCGGCATAATGCGGGCGGGTGCGCGCCGTTCGTTCATGAGCCACCAGGTCTCAACCGCCCTGCCTGAAAAGGGCAGTGTCGCGCCTTCGATAGGCGCGGTTTCCACGCCGTCGCGCAGCGCGTGATCCCAGCGATCGGCGCGATTGCGCACGTAGATCAGCGTATGCCTGTCGCCCTCAAGCGCGAAGACATAGAGCCTGTCGGTGTGGCGCGCGACCGGCTTAAAGTGCTCCCGGTCGGCCTCAATCCCCTCGAGCATCTCGGCGAAGGGCCTGAAATGCCACCACAGGTTCTGCGGATCGACGTAGTACTCCCAGTGCCAGATATGCCCGCTCCCGGCGGCTCCGGCGAAGAAGGGCGTGTAGGTCACGTCATGGAAAATCAGACCGTCGTGGTCGCAGCAGTAGAAGCGGAACGGGCCGGTATGGCAGTCGTTGACCGCGCCGGTTTCGTTGAGCACGACCGGCTTGTCCTCGCACCGCAGCCGCTTGATCCCGTCCGCAGCCAGCGCGACCGGGTCGGTGCGGCAGATTTCCATTCCCGCGCCCTGATCGAGATACCTGTGCACCGTGCCAAAGTCATACTCAGGCGTGTCGCGGTAGGCGCGCATGCGCTCGATAAAGCCTTGCTCGTCATAGCTGCCCAGCGAGTTTGCGACCATGTTCCTCGGCGACCAGGCGCGCACCGCGCGCATCGTTCGCACGGCGAACGCGTCGATGTGCTCAGGCCGTGCGTCCAGGCAGCTCATCTCGTTCCAGGCCTCCCAGGCGAAGACCGCCGGGTCGTTCTGATACCTTGCCACATAGGGGCGAATGTCCTCCAGATAGCGCGCGTTCCACTTCTCGCTGGTAAGCCATTTCTCCATATCGGTCAGCGGCTTTCCGGTCTCCGGGTCGATCAGCCGCTTCGTGAAGATCGGCCCGATGTCGCGGAAGCTGCGGAAGTGATCCAGGCACAGCTTCACCCGGATGCCGTACGCGCGCGCCAGCTCCATCACCGCGTCCAGGCGGTTGAATACGGCCAGGTCGTGCACGCCGGGCAGCTCAGTCCGCGCCTGAAAATAGGGCGTGGACAGCCACAGCCGGATATAGTTTCCGCCGTTTTCGCGCAGGTTTTTCAGCCAGCGCCGGTAGGAAATCATGCCGGTGCAGGCTTTTCCGTCGCCGGTGGCGAAGTGTCCGCGCCCGGCCGGCAGCGCGTCGTAGCGCAGGATGCAGGTATTCAGGCCGACCGGCACAAAGCAGCGCCCGTCGCTCGTGGCGAAATAGCGTCGGTCGCGCGCGCTCACCTGCACGTAGCCCGGATGGTCGGAGGGCAGGCACTCGAATTCGCCCCTTTCCTCTCCCGCCTCGTACCGGTACACGCCGGTCTCGATCGGGGTATAGCGGAACCGGCGGCAGACCTCGCCCGTGACCTCGTCGCGCTCATAGCCGTGCGCGTCATAGACCAGGCGCGTGGGCAGGTAGTCGAAGGTCAGCGCCGTTTCAACCTGACCGGAGGGCGTCACAATGCGCGCCTGCTCGCAGCCCTTCGAGGCAGGCAGGTCGATTCGTCCATATCGCAAAACCGTCTGCATGGCGCGTCTCCTCACTTCACGATCAGCTTCATTTCGTCCAGGCCGTCCTCGGCGATATGAATGTCCTCGACCGGCTTACCGTTGACTCGAACCGCGTAGGTGCCGTAGAAGGCGCGGGCGGTCACGTAGTCGCGCGCGTGGCTCTCGAGTGTCACGTTGGTGCGCCACTCCTCGTTGATCAGGCGCTGCAGCGTCTTAAACGCCTGTTTTTCGCGGTACCTGCCGTCGATGAGGCCGTTGGTGGGCAGGTTCTCGTCCGGATGCCTGGTGGTCAGGATGCCGTTGTCCGGCAGGTTCCACCACACGATGCCCTGCACGCTCTTATGGCTGAAGCACACGCGGTACAGACTCTCTGCCAGCTCGGCCTGCAGCTCCTGATCCTCCACGCCCTCCCACTGACTGGCCATGGAGATCTCAGAGATGTGGATCGGGCGGTTCAGGCGGCCGTAGGTGTCCAGCACGTTGTACAGCCGCTTCTGGTTGAACACGTTTTCAAAGCCGGTCGCCGGGCACAGGTGGCACTGCATGCCGATCGCGTCAATGCGCACGCCCTCGCTGAGCAGGTTTTTGATGTGCTGATAGTAGCCGCTGTACTCGCCGCGATAGTCGAAGAACGCCGCGCCCACCGTGTCGTTGAGGAACAGCCGGTTGGCCGGGAAGTACCTGTTCGCCAGGTCAAAGATCCACCTGCAGTAGTCCTCTTCCAGCGCCAGGTGGTAAAAGCGGTCTTCCTTTCGCTGGTTGCAGTCAAAGATGCGGCTGGGCTCGTTGACCACGTCGAAGGAGCCGATCACGTCCGCGTAGCGCTCGGAAATCTCCTGAAAGCGCTTCACCAGCAGGCGCTTGAGCTCCTGCGTGGTCGTGGGCAGCCAGTGGGGCACGAACTCATGCCAGAACAGCGGATGGCCCTTCATGCGCAGGCCGGCCTTTTGGCAGTACTCGGTCACCAGGTCTGCCGGCGGGCGGCGATAGCAGGGCTCCACGCCCTTTTCATAGCGCAGATACCCCTGCCTCGGCTCGGTGCCCTCCCAGTAAAAGGGCACCACGGCCAGGTTGAACAGCTTGGAGAACTCCTGCCTGTAGATCTCGTTTTCGTCAGGCGTGTCGTACTCGTCCAGCATGAAGATGTTGCAGCCGAAGTCGAAGTCGCTGGTCTTCTGGCGCAGCTCGACGGTGGCGTTCGTGAGCGGCCTGCCCTGCGCGTCCACAGGGTAGAGCTTGACGAAGCCCTTGCGGTTGGTCTCGGTATCCCGGCCGACTCGATCCTCAAAATACTCCCGCTCGGCATGGAGCGCCTCGCGGAATTTGCGCGCGGTTTCGGTCATGTGTCTTTCCTCCTGAATTCAAAGTGACCGCCGACAGGCGGTGAGAAACCTTTCTACAGCACCATGATACACGCTTCGCGCGCAAATGTCAATCGCAGTTTGACACCTTCCGCGCGTTGTGCTATACTAAGACAAATGCTTCGGAGGAAATGACGATGAAACTGATGATTGCGTCCGATATTCACGGCTCCGCCTATTACTGCCGCCTGCTGCTCGAGGCCTTCAGGCGCGAACAGGCCGACCGCCTGCTGCTGCTGGGCGACATACTCTACCACGGCCCGCGCAACGCCCTGCCCAGGGACTACGCGCCCCCCGAGGTCGCCGCCATGCTCAACCCGCTCAGGGAGCGCATACTCTGCGTGCGCGGCAACTGCGACAGCGAGGTCGATCAGATGGTGCTCGACTTCCCCCTGCTGGCCGACTACTGCCTGCTCGAGGTCAACGGCCGCACGCTCTTCGCCACCCACGGCCACCTCTACAACGAAGACCATCTCCCGCCCCTTGCCGAGGGCGACGTGCTGCTCAACGGCCACACCCACGTGCCCCACCTCACCCCCCACGAGCGCCACACCTTCGTCAACCCCGGCTCGGTCTCCATTCCCAAGGAAGACAGCGCCCACAGCTGCGTCCTCTTCGGCGAGGACGGCGAGTTCCGCTTCCTGACGCTGGAGTAAGGAACGGGGGGCTACGTTGGGGAGGCCGCCTTTTTGACCGGGCAGTGCCCGGACCCATTTGCTGCCGCCGGACAACTGAAAGGTTGTCTTGCGTCAAAGCCTGCTGCGGACAGCCAACCCTCAGCCCCTCTCGAGCTCTCCCGAAAAGTACTATGATCCTCAAAACATATTTTCAGAAAGAAATGTGATTCCCCGAATGCAGCGCAGGAGGGAAAACGAGAAAACAAACACACCGGGCAGCAGGCGGTCGTCGCCTTGTCCGGTGTGTTTTTGCTTTTCCAATGGCTTTTCCAAGAAGTCGCCGGACGCAGGCATAAAATCTCTCCCGAAAGGAAATGCGGCCGCGAGGCAGGATGCCATCTCGTTTGAGGAAACGCGCCGCTACTCCTCGTTCCCTCACCCACGCCCCATTCGGGGAACCGCGCCTGTATACGATGTTTTGCCACGTGGATCAATTTGTTTTCCGGGTGGGGTCTGGGGAGGCGCAAAAAAGTTACATGGCCACACCCACTCTCGCCTATTGCAGCATTTCTCATGGCTGCGCGGCAGCAAGTGGGTCCGGGCACTGCCCGGTCAAAAAGGCGGCCTCCCCAGCGTTCCCCTCGTCCTCCCCCTAGTTCACCCCGGCCTGGCGGATCTGCTCGGCGAAGCGGGATTGCGCCATGCGCGCGACCTGGCGCGCCTCGGGGTCGTCGGGGCTGCGCAGCACCCACTGGGCCATCTCGTGGGTTTCGTGCAGCAGGACGGTGTCGCCCGCGCAGGCGGCCAGTCCGATCGCGGCCTCGCCGGTCTGCCTGAAGCCGAACAGCTCGCCCGGGCCGCGCAGCTCCATGTCCTTCTGGGCAATGACGAAGCCGTCGTTGGTTTGGGTCATCAGGCGCAGCCGCTCGTTGGGCTGAGCCATGAGGAAGCAGTAGGACAGCGCCGCGCCGCGCCCGACCCTGCCGCGCAGCTGATGCAGCTGAGCCAGGCCGAAGCGGTCGGCGTCCTCGATCACCATGACGCTGGCGTTAGGCACGTTCACGCCCACCTCGATCACGGTCGTGGAGACCAGCACGTCGATTTCGCCCGCGTGGAAGCCGGCAAGCACGGCTTCCTTTTCCTTGGGCTTCATGCGCCCGTGCACCAGCGCCACCCGCAGGTCGGGCAGCTTTTCGTCCTTCAGCTCGCGGTACACGCTCTCGGCGGTGCGCGTGTCGGGCATGACCTCGCTCTCTTCGATCAGCGGACAGACCACGTACACCTGCCGCCCCGCCTTCACCTGCTCGCGCAGAAAGCCGTACATGGCCTCGCGCTTTTCCTCGGGCACGATGCGGGTCTGCACCGGCGTGCGTCCGGGGGGCAGCTCGTCGAGCAGGGAGATGTCCAGGTCGCCGTACAGGATCAGCGCCAGCGTGCGCGGAATGGGCGTGGCGGACATGACCAGCACGTTCACGTCCTGCCCCTTTTCGGAGAGCAGGGTGCGCTGCCGCACGCCGAAGCGGTGCTGCTCGTCGGTGATGACCAGCCCGAGCTTTTGGTAGGTCACATTCTCGGTGATCAGCGCGTGCGTGCCCACGACCGCCTGCCACTCGCCGCTTTCCAGTTTTTCGCGCGCCTCGCGGTGTCCCTTCGCGCTGGTCGAGCCGGTCAGCAGGCCGCAGCGAACGCCCAGCGGCTCCAGCACGGCCCGCGCCGACTCATAGTGCTGCTGCGCCAGGATCTCGGTCGGCGCCATCAGCGCGCACTGATACCCGGCCTTCACGCAGGCGTACATCGCGCCGAACGCCAGCGCCGTCTTGCCGCTGCCCACGTCGCCCTGCACCAGCCGCGCCATCGCCTGAGGCGCGCGCAGATCGGCCAGAATCTCCCGAAGCACCCGCTTCTGCGCCCCGGTCGGCGCGAAGGGCAGCGTGCGCCAGAATTCCTCGGCGCGCTCGTCCGGGCAGTCCATCTTTTCGCCTCGGCCCCGGCTTCCCCGCGTCAGACCCAGCCCCACCTGATAGAGCAGCAGCTCCTCATAGGCGAACCGCCGCCTGGCCGCGTCCAGCGCCTCCCTCGTGAGCGGATGATGGGCGTTTAGGTAGGCGTAGTTCCGCTCGCACAGCACCGCGCGCTGCCGCACTCCCGCGGGCAGATCCTCCGCCCAGTGGCCGTCCATCGCGGTCAGCGCCGAGTCGATGCACTCGGCCAGCGTCCTGTTCGGGATGCCCGCAATCGGCTTGTACACCGGCCGAATCACGTTCTCCCTCTCAATCGACGGGCAGAGCAGCACTCGCTGTCCGCGCTGCATCTCCACCCGGCCGTACAGGAGCAGCTCCCGTCCGGGCGCAAGCTGTTCCTTGAGCCAGCTCTGGTTGTACCAGACCGCCTGTATCCTGCCCGAGGCGTCCTCCAGGCGCGCCCGCACGATCACAAGACCCCTGACGCGCACCATCGACGCCCCGCCGATCACCCGCGCCCGCACCGCCGCGCCCTCGCCCGGACGCAGCAAAGCAAGCGGCCTGACGTCGGTCAGGTCGCGATATTCCTTCGGCAGGTAGCGCACCAGGTCGCGCGCCGTGTGAATGCCCGCGCTTTCGAGCGCTTCCCGGCGCTTCGGCCCAATGCCCTTCAGTTCTTCAAGCGATAAATCCATATGATAACCCTCCTGTGGGAGAACGCTGGGGAGGCTGACGCTCTGAGCAGGCAGCGCCAAAACCCATTTGCCGCCCAGCCAGAAGAAATGCCCTGGCCCCGAAGATGCGGACAAGCGAAAAGTGTGGTAAACTAAGACCAACACAGAAGGAGGCCGCAAAGGATG
>CAKUFB010000150.1 GCA_934647145.1 uncultured Clostridia bacterium | reverse complement strand
CCCCCCCCCCCCCCCCCCCCGCCCCGGGCCGCGAAAGCGGCACGGCGTTCCTTCCGTCACGCAAAAAGGCTCCATATCCACAGCTGACACCACGATTCGGAGCCTGAATAACTGTTCTGTCTACCGCGTCAGCCCATATTCGGCGACACACAGCGCAGCGCAATCACCCAGCGTCTCGCCTAACTCGGCCGGCACGACCCGCGCCACGGCCAGGTTCTGCGGCAGGCACTCGCGCCACAGGACACGCTGCATGGCCTCTTCGAGCAGCTCGCCGCTGCGCGCGTAGATCGACCCGATCACGATGCGGTCGGGATTAAGCACGTCGACGAGCACGCTGAGCGCCTGGCCCAGCCGCTCTCCGCACAGCCGGTAGACCTCGCGCGCGGTCTCATCCCCCGCCTGCGCGGCCTGGGCGATGGTCTTGGCGCTGACAGCCTCCCAGTCGCCGGCGAAATACGCCGGGTGCGTGCCCGACTGCACCGCGCGCTTGCCGAGCGTCACGCCCAGCTGCTTCACGCCGCCGCCCGAGCAGAAGCCCTCGAACGAGCCTTCCTTGCCGTAGCCGGCCGGGCCGAATTCGGCCAGGCGCATGTGACCCACCTCGCCGGCGTTGCCGTTCGCGCCGCGAATCAGCCGTCCGCCCAGGATCAGGCCAGCGCCCATGCCGGTGCCGAAGGTCAGAAAGATCATGTTGTCCACGCCGCGTCCCGCGCCCCAGCGCCACTCGGCCAGCGCGCAGGCGTTCGCGTCGTTCTCAAGGAAGGCGGGGATGCCGAAGCGCGCCCTCGCCAGCTCGGTCACCGGCACATGATCCCAGGTGGGCAGGTTCGGCGGGGCGAGCACAATTCCCTTCTCCGCGTCCAGCGGACTGCCGCAGGAAAAGCCGCACGCGTCCGCTTTTTTGTCGCCCAGCAGCGCTTCTGCCGCCTGGAACATCTGCTCGACCGCCTCCTGCCAGGCCTCCGGCGTGAGGAAGGCGCGCTTGCCCTCGAACGTCACCTTGTCGTTTTCCACCGTCGCCACCGTGACCGCGCACTTGGTGCCGCCCACGTCAAATCCGATATACCTCATCCCGCGTCATTCCTTCCCTTCCATGCTCCACAGCTCGCGCACGCTGCTCGACACGCCCGCCGCCCCGGCGGCAAGCGCCTGCGTCACGTCCGCTTCTTCAGTCACCATGCCACCGGCAATCACCGGCAGCCCCAGCCTTTCCCGCAGCGCGCGAATCGCCCTGGGCAGAAGCCCGGGCAGCACCTCGACCAGGTCGGGCGGAGCGCTTGAAATCAGCTTCACGCCGCTTTTGAGCGACTCGGAATCCATCAGAAACAGCCTTTGAATGGTCATCAGGCCGTGCTCGCGCGCCCGCCTGAGCAGCTGCTGCCGGGTGGAAATCAGGCCGTCCGGCCGCACCGTCAGCGCAATCCAGTCGGCCGCCGCCGCGTCCTTGCCCAGCCCGTCGCACAGATCCAGGTGTACGAACACGTACTTGCCGCTGTTCTTCGCCCGCTCCACGCATCCCGGAAGCGTCATCAGGCTGCCGCCCAGCAGGAAAACTGCCGCCGCGCGGCTGCGAATGGCCGCCTCGAGATCCCGCGGGTCGCGCACCGCCGCAATCACAGGCCGCGTTTCGAGTTTCTGCAGAAAATCGTTCTTCACGGGCTCGTCCTTTCCGAGAAAAAGCGCCCTCCGTCCGGAAGGCGCCTTCTGTATGCTCTGCGGCAAATCAGCCCTCGTTGTCCTCCATCCACTTGATCAGCTCCATATTGTACCACTCGATTTCGCTGATGTTCTTGGTGGAGAAGCCGCCGGCCTTGTACCAGGACTTGGATTTAAAGTACTTTTTATAGTTCTCCTTGGTGAAGGAGTAGCCGTGGCGGGCATAGATTTCGTTGCGGCCATACGCCCACAGCTTCTTATCCACCTTGCGGATTTCGGCCTTGGTGAGCTTCCTGGTCGAGGATTCCGGGAAGATGTAGTCGCTCTCGGTAGAGGGGGTACTCGAACCGGACGCGAACTCCTTCTCCATGGCCTTGATCAGATCCATGTTGTACCACTCGATCTCGTTGAGGTCCTTGGTGGAGAAGCCGCCTTCCTTATACCAGCTCTTGTTGCTGAAGTACTTCCTGAAGTTGGCGTGCGAGAAGGAGTAGCCGTGGCGGGCGTAGATCTCGTTGCGGGCATAGGGCCACAGGCTCCTGTCCAGCTTGAGGATCTGCTCGCGGGTGAGCTTCTTGGTCGAGGAATGCGGGAAGATGTAGCTGGAGTCGCCCTCCACCTCGGCGATCTTGTCGGCCCTGGGGGCGCTCGAGCTGTTCAGGGAGTTGAGGGTACGGGTGCCGGCGATGCCGTCCACGGTCAGACCGGCCTTGCGCTGGAACGCCTTGACCGCCGCCAGGGTCTTCGCGCCGAACACGCCGTCCGCGCTGGCCAGGTAGCCCAGCTCGACCAGTCGCCTCTGCATGGTCTTCACGCGGTCGCTGCTCTCGCCGTACATGATGGAGCCGGTGGGAGCGGCCGTGTTGCCGGTCGTGTTGTTCGTGGTGTTGTTTGTCGTGCCGTTCGGCGTGGTGTTGTCCGTCGGGGGAGTCGTCGTGCCGGTCTGGGTCACGGGGTTGTTCGCCTCGGTGTTGTTGGCGACGAACGCGCCCTCGTGCAGCAGCACCGAGCCGGTTCCGTTGTAGGGCACCATGGTCAGCTTCTGCAGGTTGTACTCGTAGACGATGGCGCAGTCGTCGAGCAGCGCCACGTAGGAGTAGGAATCGGGGGTGCTGAGCGTGGTCTCCGCGCCGTCCATGCCGGTCAGGGCGATCTGCTCCTTGCGGTAGATGACCATGCCGGAGGCGGTGGGCCGGTAGTCCCAGTCATAGGTGCTGCTCACCAGCACCATCTGCGCCGTGAGCACGTTCACGCGGAACAGCAGGCCGTCCAGCCACTCCTGGTCGGCGCCGCTGACGTTGTAGTTCTTGTCCATGTTGTGGAAGTACACGTTGTCGCCGAAGGCCTTGATCGAGGAAACGCCCTGCTCGTAGAAGACCACGTTTCCGGTGCCGTCGAGCAGCATCTGGTACAGGCAGCCCGCGCTCTGGGTGATGGTGACGCCCTGATTCATCGCGGATTCCCGGGTATAGGTCTTCTGGTTGTCGCTGGAGGCATAGTAGATGATGCCGTCGGCGATGGTATACTCCTCCATCCGCTGGTCGCTGACGGTGGTGATCGCGCCGCTGAGATCCACGCGGGTGAGCTTGCTGTCCACCAGGCAGTACAGGCTGCCGTTGTACCAGGTCAGCGCGTGTACGACCTGCGGCGCGTTGAACGCGGCCAGGATGGTGCGGCTGCCGTCGGCGGCGCGGCGGTTCACGTTGAAGGAAGCGCCGGTATAGGACAGGTAATACAGCTCGTTATTCACGCAGAAGGCCTCGTCGATCTGGGGAGCCGAATCCACCAGCGTCAGCGCGCCGCCGGTCAGGGGCATGGCGTACAGGCTGGAGCCGGTCTCGTTGGGCAGAATCATAAACAGCTGCGAATCGGACTTGGCCGCGAACGCGCCGCCGACCGACTTGAGATCCTGCGCGGCGGTCTGAGGAGCCGTCGTCGCGCCCTGGCCGGTCGCGCCCTCCGCCAGCGCGGGCATGCCGCTGAGCAGCATCAGCGCGGCCAGCAGCATGGCAATCCATCTCGAGGTATTTTTCATCGGAAAGACCTCCCTGTATTTACATTTTTGGTAATTACATGTTATCTGACGCAATTTTACCTGAAAAGTTGCCTCAAGTCAAGGTTTTGGGAGAACATTTAACCCATTTCCATTGATTTCCAGGCAATTCACCGCTCGACGCCGGCCAGATCGCAGATCACCTCGCCCGCCAGGATCATTCCGGCGACCGGCGGCACGAAGGAAATCGAGGCCGGGGTGCGGCGGCTGCCCGTCTCGTCCGCATCGGGGATGCGCGCCGGCTCGAGGCTGTAGAGCACCTTCAGGTGGTCGATGCCGCGCCTGTGCAGCTCCCGGCGCATGACGCGCGCCAGCGGGCAGGTGTGGGTCTTCGAGATGTCGGTGACGACGAATTTCGTGGGGTCGAGCTTGTTGCCCGTGCCCATGCTGGAGATGATCGGCGTGCCGGCGAACCTGCACTTCTCGGCCAGCAGCAGCTTGGAGGTGACCGAATCGATCGCGTCGATCACGTAATCACAGGCCGAAAAGTCGAACGCGTCCGGGTTGTCCTTTCCATAGAACAGGTTGAGCGGCGTGACGCGGCAGGCGGGGTTGATGTCGCGGATGCGCTCGGCCATGACCTCGGCCTTGCTCCGGCCGATCGTCGAGCGCAGCGCCACCAGCTGCCGGTTCAGGTTGGACGGGGCGACCGTATCGCCGTCCACCAGCGTGATCTCCCCCACGCCCGCTCGCGCGAGCGCCTCGGCCGCAAACGACCCCACGCCGCCCACGCCGAACAGCAGCACCCTTGCCTTCGCCAGCCTGTCCACCGCTTCCTCGCCGATCAGGCGCGCGGTGCGAATGAATTGCTCCTCCATAAATATTCCTCCGGATCGCTTCACGCGATTTCCCAGTCTTTTGATATGTATTGTGTTCGCCGTGACATGTCTTTTTCCTCTTTTTGACTTGAAATGCGGACAAAATGCGTTTATAATGGAAGGCGTTTCAAGGGATTCTTTCGATGAAAGGCGGATGTGTCTTATGAGTATCCTGCTGACGGGCGGCGCCGGTTATATCGGCTCGCATACCTGTGTGGAACTGCTGAACGCCGGCTATGACGTGGTGGTGGTGGACAACCTGGTCAACAGCCAGGAGGAAGCGCTGCGCCGCGTGAAGAAGATCACCGGCAAGGACGTGAAGCTGTACGTAGCCGACTGCTGCGACAAGAAGGCGATGAACGAGCTGTTCGACGCGGAGTCGATCGACGCGGTCATTCACTTCGCCGGCCTCAAGGCGGTGGGCGAATCGGTCAGCGAGCCGCTGATGTACTACCGCAACAACCTGGACGCCACGCTGACCCTTTGCGAGGTCATGGCCGCTCACGGCGTGAAGAAGCTGGTCTTCTCCTCCTCGGCCACCGTGTACGGCGCGCCGGACTTCTCCCCCGTGCCCGAGACGGCCAGGCTGGGCTGCAGCAGCCCCTACGGCTGGACCAAGTACATGATCGAGCAGATTCTGCGCGACTGGGCGTTCGCCGACAAGAGCCTGTCCGTCATTCTGCTGCGCTACTTTAACCCGGTGGGCGCGCATCCGTCCGGCCTGATCGGCGAAAACCCCAACGGCAAGCCCAACAACCTCATGCCCAACGTGGTCAACGCGGTGTGCGGCAAGACCAAGATGCTGCACGTCTTCGGCAATGACTATGACACGCCCGACGGCACCTGCGTGCGCGACTACATCCATGTGGTCGACCTGGCAAAGGGACACCTGTGCGCCCTGCGCTACGCCGACACGCATACCGGCGCGGAGGCCTTCAACCTGGGCACCGGCGTGGGCTACAGCGTGCTGGACATCCTGACCACCTTCGAAAAGGCGACCGGCAAAAAGGTGCCCTACGACATGGCGCCCCGCCGCCCCGGCGACGTGCCGATGTGCTACGGCGACCCCGCCAAGGCCGAGAAGCTGCTGGGCTGGAAGGCCGAAAAGACGCTCTACGACATGTGCGCCGACTCCTGGCGCTTCAAGGAAATGAACCCCAACGGCTACGAGGCCTGACCTCCCGCCGCATACGCGCCCTGCGCACAGCTCCCCCCGGCAGTTCAACCGCCGGGGGGAGCGCATCATGTCCGGCCAGGTACGCGATGATTCAACGGACGGGGATTCTCAGGGGCGGGTTTTTCGTCCGTTCCGGGATGAAAGCCGCGGGCTTGGCGGCGCCGGGGCTTTCAGACGCGGAAGGAGTCCAAAAGGCGCCCCGTGAATCCTCCTGCGAATCAATCGGCGGCTGCCTGGTTCGTTTCCTGCGCAGCGCGCTTGACCAGGTCGACGGCGTCCTCAATGATCTCCGCCAGCACGGCCAGCAGATCCTTATCCTCCATCGCCCTGATTTTCTGCGTATACTGCTCCAGATACTCCAGCGACTGCTTCAGGGGCTCCGCGTCCTCCTCCGTCAGCAGCTGATTGAGCCTGCGGGCGCACTCGGGACAGGCATAGGACTCCCTGCCCGTCTTTTCGGAATGATACAGCACATACGGGTCGGGGTTCTCCAGTATCGCGCCGCAGACAACGCAGCACTTGTTATCCATTTCGTTCCTCCCTCTTCATCATGGCAGCGTCTCCAGTTCATATCGCTTATTATATATGCAATTGACCGGCCCTGTCAACTTCCCTCGCCGATTCTTTTGCGCATCTTTTGATGTTTTTTGGGTGTTATTGTAAAACGCGCGGAAGTTTTTTGTGACGTGCCCTTTTTATGCGCCGGAGCCCTGCTCACGCCGCCTGTCAGGCGAGCATTTCCCGCCGGCCGGGTGAAGGCTCGCCTCAGCGGTCCTTCGGCGCGCGCACGATCACGCGCATGATCAGCATCACCACGCCGAAGAGCACGCCGCCGACCGCCCAGATGATCCAGCTGTAGCGCGGGTTGCCGCTGCCGCTCGGGCCGAAGGTGTACAGCAGGAACACCGCCGTCACCAGCAGCCAGTAGCCGCCGCTCACCGCGCCCAGC
>CAKUFB010000149.1 GCA_934647145.1 uncultured Clostridia bacterium | reverse complement strand
TTGCTCTGGAAAATGAGATTTTCCAGAGCAAAAATCGTCCCGTGCCCACCGTACACGCCGCTGGGCGCGATTGAAAGTTCGAGAGGGTTGCGACCCTCTCGAGCTCTCCGGGGGTTTTTCGACAGTCTGGGGCGGGCAGTGCCCGCCGGTCAATCCGCAAGCAAGTCTTGCGGATTCGAAGAACCCAGCCGCTCCAATTTATGGCGGCTGGGTTCGTGTTCTATCCGGCGGCAGCAACCGGCAGTCGGCCCTGCCGACCGGACAAACTTCGGTGGGGGTCTGGGGGAGCGCGAAGCAGAGCGGAGCCTCCCCCAGCCCGCCCGCGTCGGCAACGCCGACCAGCAATCCGCAAGCAAGTCTTGCGGATTCGAAGAACCCAGCCGCTCCAATTTATGGCGGCTGGGTTCGTGTTTTATCCGGCGGCAGCAACCGGCTGTCGGCCCCGCCGACCGGCGGCAGCAACCGGCTGTCGGCCCTGCCGACCGGCAGCAAGTGGGTGCAGGCTCAGCCTGCGACAGTTGGGCGGATTTGTCGCAATTCTGCGCACTCGCCGTCCGCTGTCGTTTTTTTCGGCACAGGGGCGATTCTGTCCGTTGTAGAGTGCCTGAAAACGGGTATAATAAGGGCCATAAGAAACACAGGAGGTCTTGATTATGTATTATTCCGCAGGCACTTATGAATCCTTTGCGCATCCCGAGAAGCCGGAAGGCGTTGACAGGAAGTCGGCGTACATCATCGGCACCGGCCTGGCCGGCCTGACGGCGGCGTTCTACCTGGTGCGCGACGGCCAGATGAAGGGCGAGCGCGTCCATCTGCTGGAGAAGCTGGAGCTGGCGGGCGGCAGCTGTGACGGCCGCAGGGACGTAACCAAGGACTTCTTCATGCGCGGCGGCCGCGAGATGGACAACCACTTCGAGGTCATGTGGGATGTGTTCCGCGACGTGCCCTCGATCGAGACGGAGGGCGTGTCGGTGCTGGACGAGTACTACTGGCTCAACAAGCACGACCCCAACTACTCCCTGTGCCGCGCGACGGTTAACCGCGGCGAAGATGCGCATACCGATAAAAAGTTCGAGATGGATCGCGATTCCGCGCTGGCGCTGTCCAGGCTGTTCATGACCCCTGAAAAGGATCTGGAGGATAAGAAGATTTCCGACGTGCTGCCCGATTCCTTCTGGAAGACCAACTTCTGGCTGTACTGGCAGACCATGTTCGCCTTCCAGCGCTGGTCGAGCGCGCTGGAGATGAAGCGGTATCTGTGCCGCTATGTCCACCACATCGACGGCCTGCCCGACTTCAGCGCCCTGCGCTTTACTAAGTATAACCAGTACGAGAGCATGATCCTGCCGCTGGTGAAGTACCTGGAGAGCCACGGCGTGACGGTCGAGTACGGCGTGGACGTGAAGAACGTCGTGATCAAGACCGAGGGCGATAAGAAGGTGGCGCGCCAGCTGGTCTACGTGAAGGACGGCAGGGAGCAGGCCATCGACCTGACCGAGGACGACCTGGTGTTCATCACCAACGGCTGCTGCACCGACACCTCCTGCTACGGCGACCAGACCCACGCGCCCGACCTGTCCGGCGTGAAGAACGGCTATGGCGAGTCCTGGGATATGTGGAAGGCCATTGCGGCGCAGGCCGAGCACGGCGAGTACGGCAACCCCGATACGTTCTGCAGCGACGTGGACGCGACCAACTGGATGAGCGCCACCGTGGCCACCTCGAATGAGGAAGTTATCCAGCACATCATGAACGTCTGCAAGCGCGACCCGCGCGCGGGCAAGGTGACCACCGGCGGCATCGTGACCGTCAAGGACAGCACCGACAACTGGTACCTCTCCTGGACGATCAACCGCCAGCCGCAGTTCAAGTCCCAGGACAAGAACATGGTGCTCGTGTGGCTGTACTCCCTGAACACCAACAAGGAGGGCAACTACGTCAAGAAGGCGATGCGCGACTGCACCGGCGAGGAGGTCTGCCGCGAGTGGCTGTACCACATCGGCGTGCCGGAGGATCGCATTGACGCCCTGGCAAAGGACGCCTGCAACACCACCACCTGCTTCATGCCCTACATCAACGCCTTCTTCCAGCCCCGCAAGGAGTCCGACCGGCCGAAGGTTGTGCCGGACGGCGCGGTGAACTTCGCCTTCATCGGCCAGTTCGCCGAAACCCCGCGCGACACCATCTTCACCACCGAGTATTCGATGCGCACCGGCATGGAATCGGTCTACACGCTGCTGGGCGTTGACCGCGGCGTGCCCGAGGTCTGGGGCAGCAAATACGACGTGCGCGAGCTGCTGCGCGCCTGCTACTACGCGCTGGACAAGAAGCCGCTGACGGACGCAAAGCTGTCGCTGATTGAGAAGGAAGCGATGAAGATCCTGCTCAAGAAGGTGCGCGGCACGGACGTCGAGCTGCTGCTGAAGGAAAGCGGACTCATCGAGTAAAGCAACAGAAAGAAGAGGCATGCCCCGCGCGGGCGTGCCTCTTCAGCCTGTCAGATAAGGTTTTTGACAGGCGAGCCCGAGGACTTGGATCCTTCGGGCCTTTTCTATGCGCTGAAGCGGTTTTCCTGCGCAACCAGGTACGTCTGGCCGGGGCGGGGCGCGGGATACGCTGGGGAGGGCGGCCTGAACGGCCGCGCCTCCCCAGACCCCACCCACGGCTCCGAAGGAGCCGCAGGGAAGCGATTTCCTGAGGAAATCGCGTTTTACGGGCGGCTGCGGCCGCCCGGAGACGGGGATGGGGGTGCGGGGGAGGGGGCGCAGCGCGCCCTCTCCCCCGCATACGCGCCGCGAAGGCGGCGCGCATGCAGTCTTGCTGCGCAATTGCGCTCAATGACACGACAGACAAACGCCGGATGAACCAGAAAAAGCCCGCGGACTCGCCGGGAGTCCACGGGCTTGCTTTTGTACTGGGAAAGCGCAGGATGCTTATTCTTCGTCCTCGTCCTCGCGCTTGGTGTTCTCGATGATCTTCTTGGCGTCGGCAGCGGGTACTTCCTCATAGCGCTCGAAGCGCATGGTGTAGGAGCCGCGGGCCTGAGTCATGGAGCGCAGGTCGGTCGCGTACTTGAACATTTCGCCCTGGGGCACCTCGGCGGTGACGCACTGCAGTCCGTCCACCTGATCCATGCCCATGATGCGGCCGCGGCGCTTGTTCATGTCGCCGATGATGTCGCCCATGTACTCGTCGGGCACCAGCACCTCGACGTGGTAGATCGGCTCGAGCAGGATGGGGCTGGCGCCGGTGAGCTGCTTGAAGGCCAGACGGGCGGCCGTCTTGAAGGCCATTTCAGAGGAGTCGACCGGGTGATAGGAGCCGTCGTACAGCTGGGCGGTCAGACCCACGACCGGGAAGCCGGCCAGCACGCCGTGCTTGATGTTGTCCAGCAGGCCCTTTTCGACCGCGGGGATGAAGTTGCGCGGCACCGCGCCGCCCACGACCGCGTCCTCAAAGTGGAACTCGGTATCGGTGGGATCGTCGTTGGGACGGAACTTGATCTTGACGTCGCCGAACTGGCCGTGACCGCCGGACTGTTTCTTGTGGCGGCCCTGCACGTCGATCGGCTTGCGGATGGACTCGCGATAGGGGATCTTGGGCAGCTGCAGCAGGCAGTCGGCGCCGAACTTGGCGGCCAGCTTTTTCGCGGTCACCTCAAGGTGCATCTCACCCAGGCCGCAGAGCACAGACTCGGTGGTCTCCACGTTCTTTTCCAGGCGCAGGGTGGGATCCTCCTCCATCAGGCGGGCCAGGCCGGAGAAGATCTTGTCTTCGTCGCCGGCCTTCTTGGCATACACGGCCATGGAGAAGCAGGGGGCCGGGAAGACCAGCTCGGGGAACTTGATCGGGTTGCTCTGGTCGCAGAGGGTGTTGCCGGTGGATACGGTCTGCAGCTTCGCGATGGCGCAGATGTCGCCGGCCACGACGCGGGTGGTCTGAGTCTGCTTCTTGCCGCGCAGGAAGTAGATCGCGCCCGCCTTCTCGACCTTCTCAGTGTTGGCGTTGTAGAGCACGGTTTCGTTGGTCAGCACGCCGGAGGTGACCTTCATCAGGCTCAGCTTGCCCACGAAGGGGTCGGCCAGGGTCTTGAAGACGCGGGCGGAGAAGGGCTGCTTCTCGTCGCACACGCGCACGACCTCGTCGCCGGTCTTCGGGTTAACGCCACTGTACTCGGCGTCCTGCGGCCAGGGCAGCAGATCGACGATGTTCTCGAGCAGCTTGCCGGAGCCCAGGCGGTTGATGGCGGAGTAGCACAGCACCGGCACGACGATGCCGTTGCGGGTACCCTTGCGCTGGCCGAGCAGGGTGTCCTCGTCGGACAGCTCCATGTTCTCGAAATACTTCTCCATCAGCTCTTCGTCCGCCGCGGCGGCCGCTTCCATGATGGCGTCGTGCGCGGCGGCCACTTCGTCAGCCATGTGCGCGGGAATCGGGATTTCTTTGCGGGTCTTGCCCTCGCCGGTGTAGGCCTTGTTTTCCAGCACGCACACCACGCCCACGAACTGACCCTTTTCCATGATGGGCAGCTCGATCGGGGCGATCATGGAGCCATATCGGTCGGAGATGGTCTTGAGCGCCTTTTCAAAGTTGGCGTTCTCGCGATCCATCTGGCTGATGACGATCATGCGGGGCAGATTCGCCTTTTCACAGGCGGCCATTGCCTTTTCGGCGCCCACGCTCAGACCGGAAACCGCGTTGATCACGATCAGCGCGCCTTCGCTGACGGCCAGCGGGCCGACCATTTCGCCCGCGAAATCAAAGAAACCGGGCACATCGATGAAGTTAACCTTGGTATCCTGGAATTCCAGGGGGGCGACGGCGGCGCTGATGGAAATTTGACGCCTGGTTTCTTCCTGATCGTAGTCGGAAACCGTGGTTCCGTCCTCCACGCGACCCTGACGATCGATCGTGCCGGTCACGTAGAGCAGGGATTCCACCAGGGTGGTCTTGCCGTCACCGCCGTGTCCAAGGACGGCGACGTTTCGAATGTTACGAGTCGTGTAGTCTTTCATAGTCGTATTCCCCCCAATAAAACTTCGCACGGAGTGCGGCTGGCATTCTGTCTTATATTTTATCACAAACTGCGCGAAAAGAAAAGTGCTTTTTTACAAAATGTTTCTTGCATGGTGGTACAATATCGATTACGGAGCGTGAAAAAGGACTAAATATTATTCAAAAAGGAGAATGTATGAAACAAATCATGTGCAGAATGCTTGCATGCATCCTTATATATTTACTTCAGCGCCCGATTGTTTTTGCTTCTTCGGGGGTCGAAATCGATTCAATCCAGGCGCTTCGCACCCTTTTCAGGGAGATGACGCCCGCTGTGGGCGAGAATGATTATCTTTCCGAGCCGGTCGCGGAGGGGGATTTTCAGGCGGGCGAGCTTTCGAAGGAAACGCTTGCGCGGGCGCTGGGCGAGGTGAACTTCCTTCGGACGCTGGCGGGACTGGACGCGGTGACGATGTCGGACGAGCTGAATTCGCTGTGTCAGCACGGCGCGGTGCTTCTGGCCGCGAACGGAGAGCTCTCGCACGCGCCGGACAGACCTGAGGGAATGGACGAGGCGTTCTATGCGCTGGGCAGGGACGCCGCCGCGCAGAGCAACCTGGCGCGGTTTAACTGGACGGGCAGCGACCTGCTGCGCGAGGCGGCGCTTTCCTTCGCGCGGGACGAGGGAGAGCGCAACGAGGGCGTGCTGGGGCACAGGCGATGGCTGCTCTGTCCGCAGATGGGCCGCACGGGCTTCGGACTGGCCTGCGACGCGAGCGGGCGCACCTACGCGCTGATGTACGCGGTGGACGACTCCGTGCAGGCCGACTATGACCTCGTCGCCTGGCCCGGCGAGGGGTACTTCCCGGCGGAATACCTGACGAAGGATACCTGGTGGTCGATTTCGCCCAATCCCGACCGATACGACCTGCAGAACAGCCGCGTGACGATTTCCCTGGAGGAGGTGAACTCGGGCGCGCGGTTCGAGTTTGATTTTGCCGCGGGCGAAGGCGGCTGTACGGTGGCCGGCGGGCGATATGGAGACGGGCCGGCCTATGCCTTTCGCCCGGCGCTGTCGGAATATGAAGCCGTGGCGGGCGGGTACGAGCAGAACCAGGTATGGCGGGTCACGCTGCGCGGCCTGATCGACGCAGCTGGAAACGAGGTCGAGCGCGAGTATGCGGTGACGATGGCTTCGCTTACGCCTATTGATCCGGCAATGGTCGAGTTTGACCTGGACGAGCTGACGGTTTGCGTGGGTGCGTCGTGCCGGGTTGAAGCGCGCGTCGTGCCGGCCTGGGCGGACGATACCTCGCTTCGCTGGTCGGTCGAGGATGAGTCGATCGCGTCCGTGGACGAATGGGGTCAGGTGACAGGCCTGCGCCCCGGCCGCACCCGGCTGACCGCCCGCGCCGTCAACGGCCGGGAGGAGAGCGTTCCCGTGCGGGTGACGCGCTGAGGGGCGCTTTCCTTCGGAAAGCGCCCTCCCCGGCTTGCTTTGCGCGCCGGGGACCCCAAAGGAGCGCGCCTTCGCGCGGCGCTTTCCTTCGGAAAGCATTCTCCCCGGCTTGCTTCGCGCGCCGGGGACCCCGAAGGAGCGCGCCTTCGCGCGGCGCTTTCCTTCGGAAAGCATTCTCCCCGGCTTGCTTCGCGCGCCGGGGACCCCAAA
>CAKUFB010000148.1 GCA_934647145.1 uncultured Clostridia bacterium | reverse complement strand
CTCGATTTACCTCCAGTAAACCTTCGAAATTTGCATTTGCATCTGACGAAAAATCCATTCGCCGGCCGGCCACCTCATTTGTGCGGTATTGCCCTAGAATTTCCTTGTCCCGCCCTCACCGGCGGGCTTTTCATGTGTCATAATATTGTACGCAGATACCGCGATTTGGTATTTAGACAGCATTGCATACTCATGCTCCTTGATTTGGGTGTCCGGCAGCGGCCGATGCTTTATCATCATCAATCATCTCCGCGCTTTTATGATGCTCCCGCTGTCAGGAGGGGCTAGAACGTCTCGTCCTGCCAGGCGACTTCCATGCGGCCGGCGTCAAGCGCGACTGGCAGGATGGAATAGCCGGAGTACATAAGATCGGTGGGGTTCCAGTGGTCGAGCAGCAGATAGACCTGACCGCTCACCTCGAACAGGCAGGCGCTCTGGCCATTGTAGGTGGTATGCGCGCCCTCGCCCAGGCAGGGGTTGTCGATCAGCTTCCAGCCGCAGGTCAGGCGCGAGCTGGTTGCGTAGAGCGCCGGATTGGGCGCCCAGCCGGTGCAGCCCGAGGTGATCATGTAGTACAGGCCGCCGCGCTTGACAAGGGCCGGAGCCTCGCGGGTCTGGTCGATCAAGGCGGGGTAGACCTCGCCGGTAAAGCCGGTGTAGTCGTCGGTCAGGCGGGAGAAGTAGAGCGTATGGTTCCAGTCGCCGCTGTGAATCAGCCAGGCCGAGCCGTCGTCATCCGTAAAGACGTTCATGTCGCGGCAGTCGCGGTGGTTGGGCTGCGCGCCGCGCAGGTAGTGAAACGGGCCGGTGGGGGAATCGGAGACCGCGCAGCCCGCGCCGGCAAAGGTATAATCCGGGCTGTCCACGTGCAGCCACATGACGAACCGGCGGGTTTGACGGTTGAAGAGTACCTTGGGCCGCTCGGCCACGCGGGAGGGGTGCAGGTGCGAGGCGGGGTCGTCCGGCTGCGCGGGCAGCGCCAGCCCCTCGTAGTGCCAGCTCCTCAGGTCGCGCGAGGAATAGCAGGACACGCCGATCACGTCCACGCGCCGCGTGCCGGGCACGTTGGGCGCGCCCTTGTGCTCGCCGTACCAGTAGTAAACGCCTTCGTGTTCAAGGATCATGCCGCCGTGCGCCTGTATCAGCTCGCCGCGGTCGTCCGTCCAGCAGGTTCCGTTTTTCATGACTTGCCTCCGAGATCGGTTTGTGATAGGATAAGGATAGTATACCACGCGCGCGCGATGCGGGCAAGAAGGAGATTGCGCGAATGAAGATGCTTTCCGAGTACTGCCTGGAAAAATTCGGGGAAAAGCTGTACCGGCTGAGCCTGAACGGCGGTATGACCTGCCCCAATCGGGACGGAACCTGCGGTACGCGGGGGTGCATTTTCTGCGGCGAGGGCGGCTCGGGGGATTTTGCCGAGGCGGCGAATCTGCCCGTGGGCGAGCAGATCGACCGGGCCAGGGCGCGCGTGGGCGGAAAGTTCCGCGGAAACGGCTACATCGCCTATTTTCAGGCCTATACCAACACCTACGCGCCGGTTTCCTATCTGGAAAGGCTGTTCGGCGAGGCGATTGAGCGGCCCGAGGTGCGCGTGCTGTCTATCGCGACGCGGCCGGATTGCCTGGGCGCGGATGTGCTGAGCTTGCTGAAAAGACTGAATGAGCAAAAGCCCGTGTGGGTGGAGCTGGGCCTTCAGACCATCCACGAGCGCACGGCGCGCTATATCCGCCGGGGGTATCCGCAGAGCACGTTCGACCGGGCGGTCAGGGATTTGCGCGCGATCGGCGTGGAGGTGATCGTACACGTGATACTGGGCCTGCCGGGCGAAAGCGAGGACGAGATGCTCGAGACGGTGCGGTATGTGGGGCGCAGCGGCGCGCAGGGAATCAAGCTGCAGATGCTCAACGTGCTGGAAGGAACCGACCTGGCGGAGGAGTACCGAAGGGGGAGATTCAGCCTGATGAGCCGGGAGGAATACGTGCGCCTGATCGGCCGGTGCGCGCGGATGCTGCCTGAAGACATGGTGGCGCACAGGCTGACCGGCGACGGGCCGAAGAATCGACTGATCGCGCCGATGTGGGCGGCGGACAAGAAGCGGACGCTGGGCGAAATCCAGCGGGAGCTGCGTCGCCCGGCGCAGGAGCAGTGAAACGTACCCGGCGCGCTCTTTCGTCTTCGCCGTCTTCGGGCGGCCTGCCCGGGAGGCGTTCACAAAATCGACATGCTTGCGCCATCAAAAGAAAATATTCTATTTTTCACAGAAAAAGCAGGAAATATTAACTGCGCGACGAAATCATATAGCACACCACTACAGAAAGAGGCGATGCGATATGGCAGACGAAGCACACGGGCGTCTGCCCGGCTAAAACACCAGGTCCCACACAGTATATTAAGGAGTGAAGAATATGCGTATCACGATAACTGGGAAGAACCTCACGGTGACCGAGGATCTGAAGAACCGGATCGAGAAAAAGCTCGGCAAGATGGATCGCTACTTCCGCCAGGAGGTGGACGCGACGGTTCGGCTGACTCAGGAAAAGAACCTGCGGTACATCGCGGAGATCACCATCATGGTGGGCGGCATCATGCTCCGTGCGGAGGAAACCAGCGACGATATCATCAAGAGCGCCGATAAGGCCGTCGACAAGATCGTGAGGCAGCTTCGCAGGCACCGCACGAAGCTCGAAAAGCGGCTGCACGAAGAGGTTGTCATTCAGCCCGAGGAGGCGGAAGGCCCGATCGAGGAGGAAAGCCAGGAGCTGGTGCGCGTGAAGCGCTTCGAAATGAAGCCCATGACGGTGGAGGACGCCATCCTGCAGATGGACATGCTGGGACACAGCTTCTTCCTCTTCCAGAACGCCGAAACCGGCATCACCAGCGTGGTTTATCGCCGCAACGACGGCAACATCGGCATGCTGGAGCCGACCAATATCTAAATCAGTAAAGTCAGCGGGGCAGGGGAGAATCCTTCGCCCCGCTTATTTGCGCCGTTACGGCAGGCTGAAGCGGCGTTTTTCGAAGTCGATCAGGCCCTCCGCCCTCATGCGGGTCAGTTCACGCCCCAGCGCGCTGCGATTCACGCCCAGATAGACCGCCCAGTCGGTGCGGCTGAAGGGCACGTCGAAGCAGCGCGAGCCGGCCTTGCGGGCGCACTGCAAAAGGTGCGTGAGAATTTTGTCGCGCAGGGAGTGCCGGGAAAGCACCTGAATGCGGTCGTTCATGGACAGCGTGCGCCGGGCCAGCATGGCGGTGAAGCGGGCGGACAGCTCGAAGGCCAGATCGCTCGCAGCCGGCGCGTGCAGGCGGCGGCCGCTCAGCCATAGAAGCTCCGTCCGGCTCAGCGCCAGCGCGTACACCGGCGATTCGGTTTCCCGCAGGAAGCAGAGCGACTCGCCGAAGGTGTCCCCGGCGACCGCCTGCGCCATGATCATGTGGTGTCCGTCCACGTCGTCCTGCAGCACCTGAACCGCGCCCCGAAGCACCAGCGCAAAGCGCGCCGGCGACTCGCCCGGCCGCATGACCGCCTCGCCCTTGCGATAGGACGCGCGGCGCGCCTCGAAAAAGGCCAGAGCGGCGGGAAGGTTTTCCTCGTCAAGGCCGCGAAACAGCGGACAGCTGCGCAGGCATTCGGTCTCGGTCATGAAGCGCGCCCTCCTGAAATATGGAAGAAAATGTAAGAAACTGGGAACAAAACGACGCATATGCCCGTCTTAGGGACATCATATCACAAAACAGGAGGGAAAGTCAATGAATCGAGCACGAATCGGGAACGCCCGCGGAATCGGAACGGCACTCATGGCGCTGATCTGCTGCCTGCTGCTGGGCACGCCGGCCTGCGCGGACACGAGCATCGGCACGCTGATGGAAGTGGTCAACTGCAGGGAATATGTCACGCTGCGCATCGATCCGGACAAGCGCTCCGAGGAGCTGGCGCGTCTGCCCCTGGGCGAGCAGGTGACGATGCTGGGCGAGCGGGTAGAAAACGGCTTCTGCCTGGTGGGCACTGAGTATGGCAAGGGCTACGTGCTGGTCAAGTACCTGTCGGCGCTTCCGGACGAGGTGGACAACGCCGTGTCCATCGACGCCGAGCTGACGCAGGCGCAGCGCGCGGACATCAACCTCTTTCTGAGCAATTTCACCGAAAGCGACTTCGGCCATCCGCTCGGCTACTTCGACATGAACGACGATCGGATGATGATCGACTTCGCGATCAATCACATCTGGTTTAACCGGCACAACCAGATCGAGTGGGTCGACGACGGCGAGTACAATGTGCGCCTGGCCGAGGAGGCCGTCCTGCCGGTGTGCGAGAAGTACTTCGGCTTCGCGCCGACAGAGCATGACTCGCGCTGGGTCGACCTTACGGATGGCTACTACCGCTGGACTGAGACCGGCGGGCACGTCAGCATGGGCTTCGCGCAGGCGACGAGCGTGTCGCGCATGGGCGAGGACTGGTACGTGGTGTACTTCGAGCGCTACGGCATGGGCGAGAACTGGTCAAACGACTGCACCGCCTGGACGATCGACCAGGCGCGCGCGCAGTTCGACTGCAGCGGCCATGGGATGGCGATTTTCGCCGCCGAAAACCTGAACGACCGATCGACCTACAAGCTGCTCAAGTATGCCTTCACGAACGTGTACGAATAAGACGCCTTGAATGGAAAAAACTGACCGCGGCGGCCCGCTCGCATAATTTTGCTCAAATTCCAGATACTAGCGGCGAAGACTGAAACTCAATGAAAATGAAAAGGAAGTTTTGCCGCATGAAAGCAACCGGAATTGTCCGCAGAATCGACGAACTGGGCCGCGTGGTCATTCCCAAGGAAATTCGCCGCACCCTCCGTATCCGCGAGGGCGACCCGCTGGAGATTTTTACTGACCATGACGGCGAGGTCGTGCTTAAGAAGTACTCGCCCATCGGGGAAATCGCCGCCATCGCGCGGGACTATACCGACTCGCTGTATCGTTCGCTGGGGCACATCGTGCTGATCTGCGACCGGGACATGGTGGTGTCGGTGTCCGGCACGTCCAGGCGGGAGCTGTGGGAAAAGGCGATCAGCCACGACCTTGAAAACCTGATCGGGAACCGGCAGGCGGTGCACCAGAACGCCGCGTCCGGCGCGCGCATGCTGCCCATCGTCGCGGACGACGACCCGAGCAGCTACTCGGCGCAGATCGTCGTGCCCATCATTGCCGACGGCGAGGTGATCGGCGCGCTGTGCCTGCTGAGCAAGGAAAGCGGCGTGAAGATGACCGATACCGACCTCAAGGTGGCGGAAACCACTGCGGGGATCGTCGGACGGCAGATGGAGCAGTGACAAGCTGGTGGGCGGGGAAGGACGCTCCTCGGCCACTGCCACCCTCGCCAGTTTTTGCTGAAATCCTCTGGATTTCCGGGCGCAAAAACTGCAAGGAAACGCTTTTTCTCTGGAAAATGGTATTTACAAAAATCGCCCCTTGCCCACGCTGTCTACTTGTACTGCCCGAGTCGGCAATGCCGACAGGAGTTTTTCGGGTAATCCTGAAAAACGAAGAAACCAGCCGCTCCAATCTATGGCGTCTGGTTTCGCGTTCTATCCGGCGGCAGCAACCGGCTGTCGGCCCTGCCGACCCGGCGGCAGCCAGTGGGTGTCGGCCCCGCCGACCCGGCGGCAAGTGGAGCCGGGCACTGCCCGGCCGAAAGGGCTGCGGCCTTCTCGAGCGCTCCTGAGTTTTTTTGAAAAGCTGACGGGTCTCCCGAAAGGGGAGACCCGCTTTGCGCGTATGGAATTACATGCCGATGGACTTGAGGTAGTCGCGGCTCATCCTCGCGGCCTCGAGGGCGGGACGGTTATACCACTGATCCTGCTCCACGATGAACCAGCCCGCGCCCGCTTCCAGTCCGGCCTCGATCAGGGAGGGTACGTCCTGGCAGCCGTAGCCGACCGGGCGGAACTCGAAGGCGACGTCGGCGGGATCGGCGGCGGTGCCGTCGTCCTTGCCGCTGCCGTCGGCGCTGATGAGGGCGTAGGGGCTCTTCTCCGTCTTGCGGCCCACATAGTCCTTCAGGTGGACGATGGGCGCGCGGCCGGCGTACTTGCGGATGTACGCGGCGGGATCCTCGCCGGCGTACTTGACCCAGCAGCAGTCCAGCTCGGTCTTGAGCACGTCGCAGGGGGTGGCGGCGTACAGGAAGTCCAGGCCGTACATGCCGCTGAGCTTGACGAACTCAAAGTCGTGGTTGTGATAGAGCAGCTGGATGCCCGCTTCCCTGCACAGGCGGCTGAACTGGTAGATCTTCGCGATCATGCCGGCGAAGCCCTCCGCGCCCGGACGATGCGCCTCGTCGAGATAGGGCACGGCGATGAACTGGCAGCCGATGCGCTTGTGGTACGCGACGACCTCCATCATTTCCTCGACCGTGTCCGGGATGGCGCGGTGGCTGGAGATCGGGATCAGGCAGGTCTCGTCCAGCATGGCCCTGACCTCGTCGGCGGAGTGGCCGTAGAAGCCGGCAAACTCCACGCCGTCATAGCCCATTTCCTTGAGCTGCCGGAGCACGCCCAGCAGATCCTTTTCCGCCTCTTCGCGGGCGGAGTAAACCTGATAACCAATATAAGCCTTCTTCATGAAAAACACCTCCTTGAGATGATACACTTATTGTAGCATATTTCGGGCGCTGATTCAACCGTCAATTT
>CAKUFB010000147.1 GCA_934647145.1 uncultured Clostridia bacterium | reverse complement strand
GCAGCAGATGGATGCAGGAACTAGTCCGAGGAGGCAATGCCGACTGGTAATCCGCAAGAAACCTTGCGGATTCGAAGAAACCAGCCGCTCCAATATATGGCGGCTGGTTTCGTGTTCTATCCAGCGGCAGCAGGTGCGTGCAGGCTCAGCCTGCCCGGCGGCAGCAGGTGGCTGTCGGCCCTGCCGACCGGCAGCGGGTGGGTGCAGGCACTGCCTGCCCGCAGCTCTTGTGGGGCATTGTCCCCGAGTTTTCCAACCGCGAAGAATCTGGAGGCTCTAATCTATGGCCGACAGATTCGCGTGGCCCCGGCGGCAGCAGGTGGAAGTCGGCACTGCCGACCCGCAACAGCGCAGGATGGTCTGAAAGAGGGCAAGCTCGTAGTCGTAGGTGTAGGGATTGGCCTCGCCGCGGACGATGCGCGCGAAGGAGGCCATCATTTCGTCGTAGCGGTGGGTCTGCCCCTCGTGGATTTCCGAGCCCTCGTGCCAGGGCGGCGGGTTGTCGGAGGCGAGGGTGACGTAGGCGCGGGTATGCGAGAGGCCGTTTGCGCGGTTTTCCTCCAGCGGATGGATTTCGATGGTTCCCCTGCTGCCGCACAGAACCAGCTGCCTTCGGGCAAAGCCGTTGTACTCGGTGGCGCAGGTCTTGACGAACGAGGCGCCGTTTGGATACCTGAGCACGGCGAAGCCGAAGTCCTCGGTGTGCTCGCATTCGACGCCGGTGCAGGCGTTATAGGGGATAACCTCCTCGGGCATGCCCTGCGCCTGCAGCACCAGATCGACCAGATGGCATCCCAGGAAGAACATCATGCCGCCCTTGAACTGGCTGAGCCACTGGCGCTTCTCGGGGGTGTGATGGACGCTCATCTGCGCCTCGACGCTGAAAATCCTGCCCAGCTCGCCGTTTTTCGCCTTTTCCAGCGCGCGCTTGATCGTGGGGTTGTAGCGGTACATGTAGCCCATGTGCAGGGGCAGTTTTTTCGCCCGAAGCGTCTCGACCAGGCGGGTGAAGGCGGCCAGGTCCTGACTGCCCGGCTTGTCCAGGTGCACCGCCACACCGCGCTCGGCGAACGCCTGGGCGTACTGCGTGGACAGGCGCTCCTCGGTCTCAACGGCCACCGCCTCGAGGCCGGGCATGGCCAGCAGTTCATCGACGGTGTACCGCCTTGCGCCCTCGTAGACCGCGCATGAGGGGTCGGGCTCGGCGATTCCGACCAGCTCGAACAGGCCGGTCTGCCGCCTCAGGCTGTCATAGGTGGAGCTGGCGTGATCGTGTCCCACGCCGATCTGCGCGATTCTGACCGGCCTCATGCCTGCTCCCTCCAGTCGAACTGCACCACGGGAAAGCTCTTTTCGGCGGCCAGGCGGGCGTAGACGGCGGGCGCGTCCTCGGGCGCGTGTACCTCCTGCACCAGGCTGCCCAGGTCAATCCGGCCGCCCGCGTTCAGGCGAAGCAGCGCGGCGATGTCGTCCCGCTCGGTCCACAGCGCGGGGGAGGATTCCAGCCGGGGCCGCGCGTCGTTGTGCGCGCCGATCAGGCTGATACCCGGGCCGTGTACCTTGTGGTAGTAGTCGATGGTGAAGTCGGAATGGCGGGTGCAGCCCAGCAGCGCCACGCGTCCCAGGCGCGCCATGCAGTCGAGCGCCTGGTCGAGCGCCCTGCCGCTGCCGGTGACCTCGACGGCCACGTGGACGCCGCCGCCGGTGAGCGATTTCACCTGCCCGGCGAAGTCGGGGTCGAACGGGTCGAGCGCGTAGTCCGCGCCCTGCCGCAGCGCCAGCGCCCGCTTTTCAGGTACCGGGTCGGCAGCGATGACCGGCGCAGCGCCCGCCGCGCGCAGCAGCTGCACCGCGATCAGGCCCAGCACGCCCTGTCCCATGACGATCGCGCTTTCGCCAATCTCCAGGCGACACTTGCGGATGGCGGCCAGCGGGAAGACGCCGATTCGGGCGAGCGCGGCGGCCTGGTCGGTGACGCGGTCGTCCTCAATCCTGATCAGGTTGCGCTCATTCATGACCTCGTACCCGGTATGGCAGCCGCAGGCAATGACCACGCGGTCGCCGGTCTTCAGGCCGGTCACGCCCTCGCCCACCTCGACGACCTCGCCCGCGGCGCTGTAGCCGCCCCGGCGCGGGAATTGCGCCTCGGTAAAGTAGGCGGTGATGCTGATGTTCAGCTCGCCGGTCAGGTTGGCGCGCTCGGTGCCGCTGCTGATGCTGCTGCGATGCACGCGAACGAGCGCTTCGTGCGCGCCGGGACGGGGAACCGCTTCCTCGACCAGCTCGGCGCGGCCGGGCGCGGTGAAGAGTATGCTTTTCGTATTCATGCTTCGAACCCTCCTTTTTGTACACATTATATCAGCTTGACAGGGGACGGACAAGATGCTATACTGCAAACAGAAGACACTATTCTGCAAATTGAATTCTGAAAAGGACGGGTGTTTCGCCGTGGACAATGCACTTTTCTGCAACACCTTCGCCTTTCGCGAGTATCGCTTTTCCAGGTATCACTATACCGACGCGCGGGACGGCGTGGGCACAAACTTTCTGGGCTACATGAAATCGGGCCGGGCGCGCCTGGTTTCCGCGCGGGAGGAGATCGAGGTGGGCGAGGGCGAGCTGTTTTACATCCCGATGGGCTGCCGGTACGAGTCCTACTGGTACGGCGCGCCGGAGATCCGCTTCGACTCGCTGGCCTTTCAGCTTTTTCCGCAGGCCGCGCGGACGAGGTATCCGCTTCAGCGCATCGGGCCGCTTGCGGGCGGGGAGGCGGCGCTGCGGGAGTCGCTTTCGGGCGGCGTACCCACCGACTGCGCCAGCGTGTCCAGGCTGTACGCGCTGCTCGCGAGCCTTCTGCCCCGCATGATTCCCGAGGCCGAAACGCGCGAGGAGGAGCTGGTGCGCCGCGCCCTTTCCTACATGCAGGCGCATACCGGCGAGGACGTGCCCGCGGTCGCGTCGGCCTGCCGCGTCAGCCAGTCCACCCTCTACGCCGCCTTCCGCACGCAGCTGGGCGTGACACCCGTCCATGCCCGCCAGCGCCTGCTGGTCGAGCGCGCAGTCACCCTGCTGCACACCACCGACCTGCCCGTCGAGCAGATCAGCGCCCAGCTCGGCTTCAGCTCCCCCGCCTACTTCCGCCGCGTCCTGCGTATGGTTCTGGGCCAGACCCCGCGCGAAATCCGCCGCCGCGCGGAGTTCTAGGGGACGGGGAACGCTGGGGAACGTTGGGAAGGCCGCCTTTTTGAAAAAGGCGCCTCCCCAAACCCCACCCGGAAAACACTATGATCCACGGAATATATAGGAAAGGAGATATGCGGTTCCCCGAATGAATCGTGGGTTGGAAGTGGATCAATTATAAATCCGTGTTTCATCGACATATCCCACGATCCATTCGGGGGAATGCATCTGTACTATTCTTTTCATTCCGCGGATCAGAGTGCTTTCCGGGAGAGCTCGAGAGGGGCCTTTCTCAGAAAGGCCGCCTCTCGAACGTATTCCCTGCCTGCCCGGCAGCGCCGGTCGGAGATTTCCGGAAAACTTCCGGAAATCCGCAGACTTCGGCCGCTTCAATGTATGGCGGCCGACAGTCGTCGACAGAACCGGCGGTAGCAAGTGGAAGCCGGCACTGCCGGCCGACAGTTGAGACGCGAAAATGTATTTTTGGGCGAAGAGCGCTTCCCATGGCGGCGATTTTATGGTATGATGGAGTCAGAAAGGAGGGAGGACAGGTGAACACGATAAACCTGTTGAGCGCAGCGGCGGAGCAGGCGGCGGGAAGCGTCGTCTGGCTGATTTTGCTGATCGTGGGCTTTGCGCTGGTCGTGCTGGAGATATACCTGCCGGGCTTCGGCCTGCCGGGCGTAGTGGGCGGAATCTGCCTGATTGCGGGCATTGCGCTGAAGGCGAAGGGCGATTGGATTCTCTGGCTGGTGATGACGCTGGTGATCGCGGCGCTTCTGTGCGTGGTGCTGACCGTCTTCATGCGTTCGGCTTCGAAGGGGCGGCTGGATCGGTCGCGCTTTGTGCTCAGGGATGTGGCCACGACCTCGCAGCTGTCCGGCGGCGACATGGCCTTTTACGTGGGCAAGCGCGGCGTGACGACCACGGCGCTTCGGCCCAGCGGGAACGCGGAGATCGACGGCGTGAAGCTGAACGTCCTCAGCGACGGCGAGTTCATCGCCGAGGGCGAGCGGGTGCAGGTGGTGTCCGTGGAGGGCAACCGCATCCGCGTGCACAGGGAGGAATGAGCATGTATCAATATGAGCGGGTGAGAATCCGCGTCAGGGGCGGCTTTCTTGAGAGCCGCCTGGAGGAGGACTACTTTGAGGTTATTACGCGCTATGCGGCGGCTGGCTGGCGATTCGTGCAGGCGTTTGCGCCCGGCCTGGGAGGCCACGGCGCGGCCGTGTATGTGGAGCTGATCTTTGAGCGGGAGGCGCAGTCCCCGAGTCCGTCCGAACCAATCACAAAATAATATGTAAAGGAGCGTGTCGTTATGGAACCATCCATCGGAGCAATTATCCTGATACTGGTCGTTGTGGTGCTGCTGATCGCGTTTTTCACCTTTGTGCCGGTCAGCCTGTGGATTTCGGCGCTGGCCTCGGGCGTGCACGTGTCGATCGCGACGCTGATCGGCATGCGCTTCCGCCGCATCAACCCGGCGCGCATCGTGATGCCGCTGGTCAAGGCCACCAAGGCCGGCCTGAAGGTGAGCATGAACGAAATGGAGGCGCACCTGCTGGCGGGCGGCAACGTGGACCGCGTGATCAACGCGCTGATCGCCGCCCAGAGCGCGCAGATACCGCTGAGCTTTGAGGACTGCCGCGCGATCGACCTGGCCGGCCGCGACGTGCTGCAGGCCGTGCAGATGAGCGTCAATCCCAAGGTGATCGAGACCCCCGGCATCGCGGCCATTGCCAAGGACGGCATCGAGCTGCGCGCCAAGGCTCGCGTGACCGTGCGCGCCAACATTTCCCGACTGGTCGGCGGCGCGGGCGAGGAGACCATCATCGCGCGCGTCGGCGAGGGCATCGTGACCACGATCGGCTCCTCGCAGACCCACAAGGAGGTGCTGGAGAATCCCGACCTGATCAGCCAGACCGTGCTGGGCAAGGGACTGGACTCGGGCACCGCGTTTGAAATCCTGTCCATCGACATCGCCGACGTGGACGTGGGCCGCAACGTGGGCGCGCAGCTGCAGATGGATCAGGCCGAGGCCGACCGCCGCATCGCCCAGGCCAAGGCGGAGGAACGCCGCGCCATGGCCGTCGCCCACGAGCAGGAAATGATCGCCGCCGTGCAGGAAATGCGCGCCAAGGTGGTCGAGGCCGAGGCCGAGGTGCCGCACGCCATGGCCAAGGCGCTCTCCGAGGGCAAGCTGGGCGTGATGGACTACTATCAGATGCAGAACGTGATTTCCGACACCCGCATGCGCGAGGCCATCTCGGGCGACGCGAGAGCGACCGAGCAGGCGCCTCTGAGCGACGAAAAGAAGAAGTAAACGGGCGACCGGGCGGGAGAAATTCGTTTCTTCCGCCCGAACCCGCCGGGAAAGGAGCGAGGACGCGTGCCCAGAGCGTTAATTATCCTGGTGATCGCCCTCGTGGCGATTCTCTCAAACGGCAAGAAGAAAAAGAAGGGAACGGGCAGGCAGACTGTGCCCGGCAGGCAGGCGCGTCCCTGGCCCGATGCGCAGCGCCCCGATGCGGAAAAAGCGCCCGTACAGGCCGCGCGGCCCGAGCCGGCCGCGCCCGGGAAGCCTGAAAGGCCGCAGGCGCAGGTCACCCCGAAGACGCCCGAGCAGGAGAGGAAGAAGGAGGGCTTCGGCCAGGGCGAAAGCCGCGAGTGCGCGCACGGCGTGGTGGGCGGCTCGATTGCGGGCGACGCGCACGAGGGCGAGCTTCGACACGCGGTCAGGCGCGCGCCCGACACGCATCCGGTCGAGCCGGAGCCGTTCAGGCCGCGCGTGAACGCGCGGGAGCTGCGCCGCGCCGTGGTGATGTCCGAAATACTCAAGCGCCCCGGTGAGCGCAGACGGAGGATCTGATGAACCCGATACGAATCGCGATTGCGGATGACGACGCGGGCATGCGCCTGGTGATGCGCAAGATCGTCGAGCGCGCCGAGGGCTGCCAGCTGGTGGGCGAGGCGCAAAACGGCGAGGAAATGCTGGCGCTGTACGACCGGGAGCAGCCGGACGCGGTGATACTGGACGTGGAAATGCCGCAGATGGACGGGATTGTCTGCGCCAGGGCGCTGCAGGACAGAAACCCGCTGCTGGTGATTATCTTCGCCACCGCGCATGAGCAGTACATGGGCGACGCGTTCGAGGTGTACGCGTTTGACTACCTGCTCAAGCCGTTCAAGGTGGATCGGGCGCTCAAGACGCTTCAGCGGGTGCGCCTGCGCCTGCAGGGCAAGGCCGACGCCCCCGCGCCCGCCCCCGTGCCTGCGCCCGGCCCGATCCGGACGGCGGGCAGGCTGATGCTGCGCGGCCGGGAGGGACTGTCCTTTATCGACCTGTCCACCCTGCTCATCGTGCAGCGCGAGGATCGCATGACCGTGCTCTACTGCGAAAATGACCAGCGCTACGTGACCGCCGAGTCGCTCTCCGACCTGGACGGGCGCCTGCCCGACGACATGTTCTTCCGCACCCACAAGAGCTATATCGTCAACCTGACCCGCATCCAGTCCATTACTCCCTACGGCCGCTGGACCTATGTCATCAGGCTGC
>CAKUFB010000146.1 GCA_934647145.1 uncultured Clostridia bacterium | reverse complement strand
TTCATCGTCATGTCCGTGAGCATGGCCAAGCACATCAACGCCACCGTGCCCGCCGAGCTCAAGAGCAGCGGCCAGCTCCTCCTGGCCGTGGTGGGCTTCGGGCTGGCGCGCGTATTTGGCATACTGGGCGGCGGGCTGCTCTCCAGCGCGCTGGGCGGCACACGGCATGCCTTTCTCGTCATGGCAGGCGTGTGCGCGCTGGCGCTCATCCTCTTCGCTCCGCGCTATTTCCGCCGCGTAAAGGCAGACTGAACGCAGCAGCGCCCCGGGGACGTTTTCCAGTCCTCGGGGCGCTTTGTCGTTTGTTCAGGCGGAGTTCAGCCTCGTCCGGCCTCGCACTGCCGACAGCCAGTGGAACCGGGCGCTGCGCGGTCTGTAGGCAACCGCATTGCCCACGCTGCGGGCAGCGCGCAAACTTCGGTGGGGGTCTGGGGGAGCGCGAAGCGATAGCGGAGCCTCCCCCAGCCTGCCCGTCGGCAGCGCCGATATGGGTTTTCCGGGAATTCCCGGAAAACCGGAGAAATCATCCGCTCTGATGTATGGCGGCCGATTTCGCGTACTATCCGGCGGAAGCCAGTGGAACCGGGCGCTGCGCGGTCTGTAGGCAACCACATTGCCCACGCTGCGGGCAGCGCGCAAACTTCGGTGGGGGTCTGGGGGAGCGCAAAGCGATAGCGGAGCCTCCCCCAGCTCGCGTCGGCAGCGCCGACAAGCGTTTTCCGGGGAAACCCGGAAAACCGGAGAAATTGGGAACTCCAGTTTATGGTTCCCAATTTCGTGTTCCGTCCGGCGGCAGCAAGTGGAACCGGACACTGCCCGGCGCAGAATTCGGGAACTTGAATTTATGGTTCCCGAATTCGTCGCTAGAACCGGCGGCAGCAACCGGGTGCAGGCTCAGCCTGCCGGCAGCAGGCGGCAGTCGGCCCTGCCGACCGGCAGCAAGTGCGTGCAGGCTCGGCCTGGCTAGTCCCAGTCCATCATGCCGTTGTCGGAGAGGAAGGCCTCCTGAAGATCCATGTACTGATCGATAAAGGAGGCCAGCGGGCCCTGGGCGCCGTCCTTGAGATGGTTGTCCCTGGCGAGCCTGTCCAGAATGAACTCGAAGGCCTCGTCGTCGTCGTAAAAGGCCTCGCCCATCAGACCATCGGCGCCCAGCACGCCCGACTTCTGCATGAAGTCCATGTCGGCGGCAATGGCCTGGCGAAGCAGGCTGTCCAGCTGGGGCGCGAGGGGCTTGAACTCCTTCACGTCGAACCTGGGGGTCATGAAGGCGACCGCCTTCTCCAGATCATAGCCCTGCATCATCATGGTTGATACACTCCCTTTCATCAGCCGCGCAGCGCGGTCCACAAATCGTCGTACAGCCGCTGGGCCTCGTTGTCCAGGGGCTTGAGCATCTCGGCGTCCGCGATCGCCTCGGAGGGCACGTTAACCGCCCGATTGGCCTTGAACTCCTCGGGCAGGTACTCCTGCGCGGCGGTGTTGCAGCTGCCGTAGTTGATCAGCGAGGAGGCGTAGGCGCTCACCTCGCCGTCGAGCAGGTAGTCGAGCAGGATATAGGTCGCGTCGGCGTGCGGGCCGTCCTTGGGCAGCACGATGCAGTCCACGCCCATCAGCATGCCCTCGGAGGGATAGACCACCTTGAGCTGCGGCATTTCCTCCTGCGCCGCCACGATCTGGGAGCCGAACATCACGCCGGCAATCGCGTCGCCGCCCAGCAGCGAATTGTGCGGGGTGTCGGCGTTGTAGACGGTGACGTTGCCCTTGAGCGCGAGCAGCTCGTCCCTGACCGCGCTGAGCTTCTCCGGATCGGTCTCGTTGCAGCTCAGGCCCAGCTTTTTCTCGGCCATCGCGATCACGGTGCGCATGTCGTCCAGCAGCACCAGGTTCTTCGAGAATTCCCCGCGCCACAGGTCGGCGTAGCCGGTCACCTCAAAGTCCACCTGCTCCGGGTCGTACACGATCAGCGGCACGGTGTTGTCGTAGGGGATGGTGTAGCGGTCGTCCGGGTCGTAGTACTGGCCCTGATAGGCCGGGTCGATGTTCGCATAGTTCGTCAGGCGGGAGGCGTCCAGCTCGGCGAGCAGCCCGCCCTCGGCCATCGTGGCGATGATGTAGTCGCTGCAGATCACCAGGTCGTACTGGCCGGGCGTGGAGAGCAGCTTGGCGTGCATTTCCTCGCAGGTGGAGAAGGGCGAGTAGTTCACGCGAATGCCGCTGGCCTCCTCAAAGGCCGCCACCACCTCGTCCGGGATGTAATACGTCCAGGTGAACACGTTGACCACGCGCTCCTTCTCGGGCAGCGCGTCCGCCCGCTCCCGGGCCAGCGCTCCGGCGCTTTCCATGTCGGCCAGCGCCACGCAGGGAACCAGCAGCAGCGCAAGCGTCAGAACAAACGACAGTGCCTTTTTCATTTGACAAATCCTCCTTTTTTAAGAAACGAATGGGTGACGACCTTCTGTCCCCTCGAACGCTATCCCCGTTTCTGTCTGGACAGTCTCTGAGACAGGAACACCGCGGCGAAGGACACCAGCAGGGTCAGGGTACACATGGCGTTGATCGACGGGGGTACGTTGGTCTTGAGCTTGCCGAAGACGTACACCGGGAAGGTGGTGGTCTCCGGGCCGCAGACGAAGAAGCTGATGACCATGTCGTCGAGCGACATCGCGAAGGCCAGCAGCACGCCCGAGAGGATCGCCGGGGCGATCAGGGGCAGCGTGACCGTCGCAAAGGCCCTGAGCGGGGAGGCGCCCAGGTCGCGCGCGGCCTCGATCAGACTGGGATCCAGCCCGACCAGACGCGTGCGCACCTGAATCAGGATGTAGGGCACGCAGAAGGCCGTGTGCGCAAGAATCAGCGTCAGGTAGCCAAAGGGCAGCCTGAGCGCCGAAAACAGCGCCATATCTGCCATGCCCAGCACGATTTCGGGCAGCATCACCGGCAGCATGTTGACGTTCTCGATCACGCCCGCCGCCTTCAGGCGCGAGCGCGACAGGCCGACCGCGCCCAGCGTGCCGATCGCCGCCGAGAGAACGCAGCTCACCAGCGCCACGATCAGGCTGACCTGAAACGACCCGGTGATGGCGCGCGTTTTGAACAGCTCAGCGTACCAGCGGGTGGTGAAGCCGGTGAACAGCACGCCGTTTTTGCTCTCGTTGAACGAGTAGGCCGCCACCACCGCCGTGGGCAGGTACAGCGCGATCAGTATTACCGCCAGATAGACCCGCTCAAGCCTTTTACGCATCGTCATTCCTCCTCTCCGGAAGCGTATACCGGCGGTACACGTTCATCGTCAGGAAGGTGATCGCGATCAGTATCACCGACAGCGCCGCGCCGAACGGCCAGTCCCGCGAGACCGTCAGCTGGTTGTTGATCAGGTTGCCCAGCAGCATGCCGCTGCCCCCGCCCAGCAGGTCTGAGATAAAGTACATCCCCGCCGCCGGCACGAACACCAGCACGCACCCGGACAGGATGCCCGGCAGCGTCTGGGGCAGTATGACCGTACAAAATACCTGAAGGGGCGAGGCGTACAGGTCGCGCGCCGCCTCGACGAGCGAAAGATCGAGCTTCTCGACCGAGGTGTAGATCGACAGAATCATGAACGGCAAGAGCGAATAGGTCATGCCCAGCAGCACCGCGCCCGGCGTGTTGAGCATCCGAATCGGCTTGTCGATCAGGTGAAGCGCCTGCAAAAGCCCGTTGATCAGTCCCTTATTGCGCAAAAGAATCATCCATCCGTAGGTGCGCATCAGCGCGCTCGTCCAGAAGGGAATCACCACCAGCATCATCAGCGCGTTTCGCGTCCTTTCCCGCTGTCTGGACAGAAACCAGGCGAACGGATAGCCCAGCAGCAGCGTGAAGACCGTGGTCAGGCAGGCGATCCTCAGCGACGAGCGGTACACGCCGTAGTACTGCGGCTCCAGCAGGCGGCGGTAGTTGGCCAGGGTCAGTTTATACTCCACTCCGAACGACTCGCCCGTCGTCAGGAAGCTCAGCAGCAGCACGTACAAAAGCGGAAACAGCACCAGCAGCAGCGTCCACACGCCCAGAAGGACGAGCGGCGCGTTCCAGCCACTTTTCTTCTTCATGTCGCGCTCCCCCCGAGCACCAGCGCGGCGTGCCGGGGCAGCCAGGAGAGGAAGGCCTCGCTTCCCTCGCCGGGCAGCTCGCTCACGGCCTGCGCGCTCATCGCCATGACCTCGCCCGCCTGGGGCAGGGCCAGCGTCGAGCGCACCATCGCGCCGGTGTAGTGGTGCGAGCAGACGAGTCCCTTCAGCGTAAAGCCTGAAACCGGCTCCCGGGTCAGTCTCAGCCGCTCGCTGCGCACGCACACCCAGACGCTTTGCCCCGCCGTATACGCGCGCGGGTCGGCCGAAAGCGCCTCTCCGTCCGCCAGGGCCACGCGATACGCGCCCGGCTGCCCGGAGAGCACCCTGCCCGGCATGAGCAGACTTTCGCCGATGAAGCGGGCGGCAAACAGCGTCTCGGGCCGCTCGTAGACGTCCTCGGGCGTGCCCAGCTGCTCCAGCCGGCCGCCGCTCAGGATGCCGATCCGGTCGGACATCGTGAGGGCCTCCTCCTGGTCGTGGGTGATGTAGACGAAGGCGATGCCCAGGCGGCTCTGAAGGCGCTTGAGCTCCAGCTGCATCTGCCGCCGAAGCTGCAGATCCAGCGCGCCCAGCGGCTCGTCCAGGAGCAGCAGCGTCGGCTCGGCCGCCAGCGCGCGCGCAATCGCCACCCGCTGCCGCTGCCCGCCGGACAGCTGCGAGGGCATGCGCTTTTCATAGCCCTCCAGCTCGATCAGCTCCAGCAGCTCCTTCACCCGCGAGCGCTGCGTCCCGCGGCCGGCCCCGCGCATCCTCAGCCCGTAGGCGATGTTCTTCTCCACGCTCATGTGCGGGAACAGCGCGTAATTCTGGAACACCGTGTTGACCGGCCGCTTTTCGGGCGGCGCGTCCGTCACGTCCCTCTCCCCGATCAGCACCCTGCCCCGGTCGGCCTGCGTCAGGCCCGCGACAATGCGCAGCGTGGTGGTTTTGCCGCATCCGGACGGGCCCAGCAGCGTCAGAAATTCGCGCGGCTGAACGCAAAACGACAGGTCGCGAAGCACCTGCGCCTCGCCGAACGCCTTGCAGATTCCCTCCAGGCGGAGTATTTCCTCCTTCGCCATGACTGCCTTCACCCCTCCTCGCGCGCATACGTTCTGCCCGTATTATAGCATACGCGCCGGCCATTCGGAACCGCACGCAAAAAATTCACACAGAATGAACAGGAAGCGGCCCGTTTCTGCGCCCTGAAACTGAAATTCTATTTGACAAGCTCGCTTTTTCCGGGTATAATATCGTAGTTGACGTATGAGGTGAATGCATGATGATGGATATCTCGCAGGCACTAAAGAATCCGGGGCAGTACTACCCCTTCAAGGCGGAGCTGACGCTCCCCGAGATCGAGGTGCTGGACGATCCGGTGCGGTTTGAGGGAGTCAGTCTGGAGGGGCACTGCGTGGGGGGCGGAGATACCGTCCGCCTCGAGGGAACCGTCCGCGCCGTGGCGCACACGTGCTGCTGCGACTGCCTGGAGCCGGCGCAGGTTGCGCTCAAGGGCGACTTTGACGTGACCTTCGCTCGAAACCCCGATCCCGAGGATCCCGATCTCTACCCCATCGAGGGGCATCAGATCGACATCGCCCCCATGGCGCAGGAGGCGCTGCTTCTTGAAATGCCGATGAGGGTCATGTGCAGCGAGTCCTGCAAAGGCATTTGCCCTGTATGCGGACAGAATCGCAATATTGCACCCTGTACATGCCAGGAGGGCGGCGTACGCCAAAACAATCCCTTTTCGGCATTGAGTGAATTGCTGACAGAGGACGAGGAGGTGTAACCATGGCCGTACCGAAGGGTAAAGTCTCTAAGGCGCGCAGAGATTCTCGCCGCGCCGCGCACTGGAAGCTGTCTGTGCCGGGTATCGTGAAGTGCCCGCGCTGCAAGCAGATGAAGCTGGCCCACCGCGTGTGCAAGCACTGCGGTTACTATGATGGACAGCAGGTGATCGAGGTAAAGACCGAAAAAACCGCCGACTGAGCGTCTGCGCGGAACAGAATCACCCCATAAAACCGGTCGCTGAAGCCAGCGGCCGGTTTTTCCCCGCCCGGCGCGGCGCGCACCGGAATTCGCCGGATAAAAAACCTGAATTTTCTTCAAAAAAGGTATTGACAAACGCGCCGGAATCTGGTAGAATAACATTCGTTGATCGGCCAGCGGTAAGCACCGAGCAACCAGTGATCTTGCCGAATGGTGTAACGGTAACACTAACGACTCTGACTCGTTCATTCTAGGTTCGAATCCTAGTTCGGCAGCCATCTGCCTCCATAGTCAAGAGGCCTAAGACGTCGCCCTCTCACGGCGAAAACTGGGGTTCGAATCCCCATGGAGGTGCCACAAAAGAGCTGAAGCTTTGATACAGAGCTTCGGCTCTTTTCCTTTTGTTCTTGCGGATTTTCGAAATGCAAACAGCAAAATCCCCGGGCGCGCCGCCGCGTCCGGGGAAAAGGCTTATTCGTCCGGCTTCGTGACCTGGTTCACCACGTCCTCGAGCAGGGGAATGGCGCGCCGGAGCAGATCGCCCGCAGCGCGGCTGCCGTCCGCGATCATGAGCACGGGCGGGTTGGAGCCGGCCAGGGAGAGCCTGCCGGGGTATTTCTGCATGGCCCTGATGAGCTTCATCGGGTCGAGCTGCGCCTTCTGCGAGAACCGGAGCGCCAGCATGCCGCGCTTGAGCGACACGTTG
>CAKUFB010000145.1 GCA_934647145.1 uncultured Clostridia bacterium | reverse complement strand
AATCGCTTCCTTGCGGCTCCTTTGGAGCCGTGGGTGGGGTGCGGGGAGGCGCGCGCCGTTCAGGCCGCCCTCCCCGGCAAATCGCCCGCAGCGGCAACGCCGCTGCGGGCGACGTGCTTTCCCCGCCAGCGCGGAAGGAGAATCCATTTACTTCTTTTTGACCGGGATCCAGATTTCGCAATAGTACTTCTCGTCCATCGTGCTCTTTTCATACTTGCCGGGATCGTCGTAATACTCCACACAATACCCGGCGGCGAACTCATAGTCCCTCAGCGCGGGCAGCCATTCGGTGTAGATGCGGGTGTTTACGTCCTGAAGCGCCCTGGGCAGCGCGCCCCTGCAGGGGAAAACCGCCCAGGTATACGCCGGAATCTCGCGCACCTCGAAGCCCTCCGGAGCCTTGCCATCCGCCGCGCAGGGGTCGGCGATCAGGTATTCGAAGTTTTCCCTGCCCATCGTCTGGTCGATATTGATTCCATAGGTGCCCATGACCGTCTTGCCCAGACCCGCGGCGTAATGCGCCTGCCAGAACTGCGGCACGAGCTGTTTTGCGCCCTCGTAGGGAAAGGTCTTGGCGTGCGCGAGCACGGTAAACGCGTCCTTATGTTCGATTCTGTAGTCCATGAGATAGCCCCCTTCAAGCGAGAATTTGATCTTCAGCGGGGCAAAGGACTTGAGCAGCACGCCGTCTTTTTTCGCGGCCACCGGGGTCACGCCGTGAAAGCGCGTGAACGCCCTGGCGAAGCTGTCCGGCGAGTCGTAGCCGTACCTGAGCGCGACGTCGATCACCCTCGCGTCGGTCGTCGCCAGGTCGTTTCCGGCCAGGGCCAGTCTGCAGCTGCGCACGTACTCCGAAACCGTGAAGCCGCACAGCATCGCGAAGCCCTTTTGAAAGTAGAAGGGCGAGATGTTCAGCTTCTTCGCGATTTCCTCCGCCGAAACGTCCTGCGTAATGTGCTCCTCAATCAGCTGCACCGCGTCGCCGATGACCTTCATCCACTCCATGCCGTCTCTCCTTTGCCTGCGCTGCGACTACATTCTAGCACGCGCGCGCTCGTCTGTCCCGACCTTTCCTGCCCAGTTTTGTCCGAAAACCGCCCGCTACGCGCCGATGTGGAACTTGTCCTCCTCGGTCAGCTCGAGCAGCTCGATCGCCCGTTCGAAGGCCCTGGGCGCGCGCTCGAGGGCGTCTGGATGATGCGCGTCGCTGCCGCAGTAGAATTTGCAGCCCATCGCCTTCGCAACCCGGTAGGGCCGAAGCGCCAGGTCGGTCTCCTCCTCCGTGAACAGGCGCATGTCGTCCGCGTTGAGCTCGACGCCCACGCCCTTCTCGGCCGCCCTCGCCATCACCCGCCTGAGCGCGTCCTCGTCCAGCAGGCGAAGCGTCTCCCGCCAGGCCTCCCGGTTCCGGTCGATCAGGCTGCAGGTCAGATGCGCCACGCCGATCTTGTGAAAGGGCAGATCCATGTCCAGAAGGGCGTTCAGGCGCGCCATCCAGAACTCGGCCTTCTGCTTCGGCGAGGAAATCGCGGCCGGTCGGGTCAGACCCTCCATGTGGAAGTGGGTGGTCGGAATGACGACGAAATCAAACGGATCGAACCGCTCCCGGCTGATCGCCAGCCGCATATGCCTGTCCATCTCGGTTTCGCAGCCGAACAGGAAGCGGACGCCCTCGGCCTGGGGCAGCGGCCTGGCGGCGCTGATGTGCGCGAAGTCCTGCTTTGCGTACCAGTCGGACGCGCCCGGAACGCGTTCATCCCAGAAGTGGTCTGTCAGGCAGACGGTCTTGAGCCGGTTGTCCCGGGCGTACTTCAGGATGCGCTCAGGCGACTGCTCGGGGTCGCGGGAGCACAGCGACAGCGCGCTGTGGATGTGAAAATCGTGGTCGTATGCGTATCTCATTTGTCTGTTCCTCCTTCGCTCGGCCGGGGCCGAATCCTCATGTCGCCCGAGGCCGTATGAATCTCGATGGGGCCTTGCCGCTCTTTTTGAGCGCGTACTGTTTTGGGGATTCGCCCGCCCTCTTTCCGGCGGAGAGAAACAGAAACGGCGAAACATCGTCGAGCGATCGTTCCGCCGTTTCTGGGGACAAGGCCGCCCGCAGTTCGCGCCCGGCTCCGGTTATTCTCCGGTCTTTCAGGTGCTCTTGCGGGTCAGTCGGCCGATAAGGGTGCGGTCGGAGGTCACATTGTCGAAGCGAGTGCCCTCGTCCCAGGCAAAGGTGCAGTCGTCCGGTACCGTGAAGGCCGGCGCGGTGGCCGTGCCGCCGTGGGACACCTGCTGCGTGCTGGAAAAGTAGGGATTGCCGTCCGCGTCGAAGATCTGGACGGTCACGGTGTAATGGCGCCGGGTCAGCTTGCCGGTGACCACGGTGTCCTCGGTCAGGCCGGACAGCGCGCCGCTCCAGGTCACCTCGCAGCCCTCCGGGATTTCGATCACGGGCAGCGTGGCGCTGCCGCCGTAGGGGACGGTTTCCTCGCCCAGCTCGGTGACCGCGCCGTCCAGCGCGACCAGCCGGTAGGTCACCTTCACGAAAATCTCAACCACATGGCCGACGAGCTCGCAGTCGCCGGTGATCTGCTCGGGCAGATTGTCCCACTCGACCTTCTGTCCGGCGGGAAGATCGAACGCGGGCAGGGTCAGCGCGGTGCCGTAGACGTGGGCGTGATCCTGAGCGTAGAGCTCCTTGCCCTGCGCGTCGAGCACGCGGCAGTGAATCGTGTAGGTCTTCGGGGTGAGCGCGCCCTCGATGGTGACGTCGGCGGTCACGTTCTCCCAGCCGGCCGGCCAGGTGAGGGTATAGTGCTCCTTCTGATGCGCCTGATCGGGCACGGGCGGGGTGGCGCTGCCGCCGAAGGGGACGGTCACGGTCACGCGCGCCTCCTCCTCGGAATAGCCCAGCTCCGCCGGGTAGACGAAGGTCACGGCGCAGCTTTGGGGCACGGGGGTGGCGGTGGGCTTGACGGTGGGCGACGCGGTGGGCGCGGGAGAGGCGGTGGGCGTGGGCGACGCGGTCGGCGCGGACGTTTCTCCCTCATAGAACAGCCTGCCCCTGATCACGCAGTCCTGCTTCACGCGGTCGTTCGCGCCGGCGCTCCACTCCACGCGCAGCTGCTTTTCGGACAGCGCCTCAATGTAGTGTACCGACGGGCGCACGCGGTGGCCGTAGAGCACGGTCTGCACCCACTCGACCGGCAGATCGCCCAGCAGGTCGGCGAAGTCCGCCGCATTGGTCAGCCGGTAGGTCACGCGCAGCGTGCTGTAGCCGCAAATATCCGTATCGGCCTGAATGTTCCTGCCGTCGTCCGTCCAGGTGACGCCCGAAAGCTCGGGCAGCTCGACGTTCCCGCCCTCGCGCACGGTCAGCCGGCGGATGCACTCGTCGTCCACAAACAGCCGGACGGCATACTCGGGCTGCTCGCCGCGCAGAATCAGTCTCCGGTTGGTTTCGCCCGCGCCGAAGAGCAGGTAGGGATAGCTTTCGCCGCTGGGAGAGAGCGCCTCGCTCAGCACGCACAGGAGAAACGCCCAGTTGACAGTCGTCTGTCCCTGCGCCGCGAATTCGCCCTGATACCCGGAGAGCGCCTGGCGCACCCCCTCGTCGGTCAGCGAGCCGCTCAGCGCGTCGTAAAGCGCCTGAAAGGTCAGAAGCTCCCGGCCGTCCGCCGCCTGCGCAGCCTGCGCGTTCGTCCACAGGCCGGCCGCAAGCGCGTGGAAGGCCGCCTGATTCACCTCCGCATTGAGCGCGGTCTCCCCGGCGCCCAGCGCACCGAGCAGCTCGGGCAGGGCCGCGTCCTCCCGCACGGAGAGGCTCGCCGCGCCGCACAGCGCCTTCGCCGCGCGCGCGTAATCGGCCGTCTCGCCGATGCTTTCCACAAACGCGTCCTCCCCGCCCACGCGCAGGCGCATCACCGCGCAGGGCTGCTCCTGCTCGCCGTGGCGGGTGTATTCGGTCGAGGCGGTGAGGATCTGGCCAAGCAGTCCGTCCGGATCGTTTCGCCAGTCGTACTCGCTGGCGTTCAGGTACAGCGCCGCGTCCGTTCCGCCCTGCCGCCAGGTCAGAAGCGCGGCCCCCCTGACCTGCTCGGCCGAGGCCGGAAACGCCGTCAGCGCCACAAGCGCCGCCAGCAGCAGGCTGATGATGCTCTTCTTATTCATATAAGCGTACCTCTTTCGGTTTCAGGGATCATACCTTTTGGAATGATTGCCCTTATTATATATGAAGATTGCGTATAATGCAATGGCGGATCCTGTCAGATCACGTAAATCTTGTGAGGACGGGCCTCACAAGCGGATTGACAACGCCTGCCCGCGCGCTTATACTTAGGAAAAACACAGGAGAGGATGAGGATGATGAGAACGCGGGAAATTGCGGCGCTGGGCAAGCGCGCGTCGGTGATCAGCATGGGCTCGACCTACTTTGGCAGCGCCATGCCGGACGAGCAGGTCTTCGAGGTGCTGGACGCCTTCTGCGCGCTGGGCGGCAGCTTCATCGACACGGCGCGAGCCTACGGCGAGGGCGCGGCCGAGCGCGCGATCGGCAAATGGATGCGCGCGCGGGGCAACCGGGAGAAGCTGGTGCTGGACACCAAGGGCGGCTATGTCACCAAGGGCGGTCAGGCCTTCACGAGGCTCTCCCGCGCGGACGTGCTGGGGCACCTTGAGGCCAGTCTCGAGGCGCTGGACACCGACTATGTAGATCTTTACTGGCTGCACCGGGACGACCCGGCCCGGTCGGTGGGCGAGCTGGTGGAAACGGCAAACGCGCTGCTTGAAACCGGCCGCGTTCGCCTGATCGGCGCGTCCAACTGGTCGCCCGAGCGGCTGCGGGAGGCGAGAAATTACGCCCTGTCCCACGGCCTGTGCCCCTTTTACGCGGATCAGCCCCAGTGGAGCCTGGCGCAGATGATGACCCGCGAGGACGACACGCTCTACGAGATGGACGAGGCGCTCTATGCCTGGCACGCGGAGACCGGCATGCCCTGCATGGCCTACTCCTCCCAGGCCAAGGGCTTCTTTATCAAGCTGGACGCGCTGGGCGAGGAGGGTCTGAGCGAAAAGTCCAGGCGGCGCTACCTGTGCCCCGGCAACCTTCGTACCTTCGAGGCGCTGCGCGAAATGTCCGGGCAGACCGGCCGCAGCGTGGGCGCGCTCGCCCTCGCCTACCTCACCAGCCAGCCCTTCCCCGTCTACCCCATCGTGGGCGTGAGCCGTGTGGAGCAGGTCGAAGCGCTGCGCGAGGCGGGCGAAACCGTCCTGACCCCCGATCAGGTTCGCACCCTGCACGCGCTGCGCGGGGAGGTTACGATCGAGAGGCGGCCTTTCTGAGAAAGGCCCCTCTCGAGCTCTCCCGGAAAGCACTTTGATCCGCGATAGCTGAATGTAAGAGCAAACTGATTCCCCGAATGAGGCGCTTTAGGGAGCGTAAGACAGAGATGCCTACGCTAAAAGGTGCTAGGTGACATACTCGCGCCCGGAAAGCACTTTGATCCGCAATAGCTGAACGTAAGAGCAAACTGATTCCCCGAATGAGGCGTTTGGGGCTTGTCCAAACCCGTTTCGCCTCGCAGGCCGCGCGCAAAAGACACTTGTATCCCGCAGGGAAATGATGTATAATGAACGCGATACCGTTACACTGGGTGAAAAGGAGCGATTTATATGGATCTGACTGCGAAAATTTCCGCGATCGGCATTGTGCCGGTCATTAAGCTGAAGGACGCGAACAACGCGGTGCCTCTGTGCCGCGCGCTGATGCGGGGCGGTCTGCCCTGCGCCGAGATTACCTTCCGCACCGACGCGGCCGAGGAATCCATCCGGCGCGTGGCGAAGGAGCTGCCCGAGGTGCTGGTGGGCGCGGGCACGGTGCTGACCACCGAGCAGGCCGACCGCGCGATGGCCGCCGGCGCGAGGTTCATCGTGACCCCCGGCTTCAACCCCGAGGTGGTGGGCCACTGCGTCGAGAAGGGCTACCCGGTCTTCCCCGGCTGCCCGACCACCAGCGACGTGGAGCAGGCGATCAAATTCGGCCTGAAGGTGGTCAAGTTCTTCCCTGCCGAGGCGATGGGCGGCCTGGCCACGATCAAGGCGATGAGCGCGCCCTACGGCGGTGTGAAGTTCATGCCCACCGGCGGCGTGAACGAGGACAACCTGAACACTTACCTGGGCTTTGACAAAATCATTGCCTGCGGCGGCAGCTGGATGGCCAAGGACGCGCTGATCGACGCGGGCGAGTTCGACAGGATCGAGGAGCTGGCGCGCGGCGCGGTGCGCAAGATGCTGGGCTTCGAGCTGCTGCACGTGGGCCTCAACTGCGGCGGCGAGGAGGAGGCCGAGAAGGTCGCCCGCCAGTTCTCCGCGCTGTTTGGCTGGCCGGTCAAGCTGGGCAATTCCTCCGTATTCGCCGGAACCGCGATCGAGGCCATGAAGCAGAACGGCCGCGGCGCAAAGGGACATATCGCCGTGGGCTGCAACAGCGTGATGCGCGCCCGCGCCTACCTCGAGAGCCAGGGCTTCGAATTTGACGAGTCCTCCATTAAGATGAAGGGCGACAAGCTGAACCTGATCTACCTCAAGGACGAAATCGGCGGCTTCGCGGTGCACCTGCTGCAGAAGTAGGCGTTTTCGCCCGGGCGGCCGCAGCCGCCACCCTCTCCAGTCTCCGCTAAAAGATCGAAGATTTTTCGGACGCGGAGCCTGCAGGGAAACGCTTTTTCTCGGAAAAATGAGATTGACAAAAATCGCCCCGCGCCCACGCTGTGCATTCGCACTGCCCGAGTCGGCAACGCCGACCGTCAATCC
>CAKUFB010000144.1 GCA_934647145.1 uncultured Clostridia bacterium | reverse complement strand
CTCCCCCAGCTCGCGTCGGCAGCGCCGACAAGCGTTTTCCGGGGAAACCCGGAAAACCGGAGAAATTGGGAACTCCAATTTATGGTTCCCAATTTCGTGTTCCATTCGGCGGCAGCAGGTGGCAGTCGGCCCTGCCGACCGGCAGCAGGTGGCAGTCGGCCTTGCCGACCGGCAACAGGTGGCAGTCGGCCTTGCCGACCGGCAGCAGGTAGCAGTCGGCCTTGCCGACCGGCAGCAAGTGGGTGCAGGTTCAGCCTGCCGACCGGCAGCAGGTGGGGCAGGCACTGCCTGCCGGACAAACTTCGGTGGGGGTCTGGGGGAGCGCGAAGCGGAGCGGAGCCTCCCCCAGCCCGCGTCGGCAATGCCGACCCTCAATCCGCAAGGCTCCTTGCGGATTCGGAGAATTCGGGAGCTCCAATCTATGGCTCCCGAATTCGTCGCCAGAACCGGCGGCAGCAAGTGGCAGTCGGCCCTGCCGACCGGCAGCAGGTGGCAGTCGGCCTTGCCGACCGGTAGCAAGTGGGTGCAGGTTCAGCCTGCCCGGGTCGGCAGTGCCGACAAGCGTTTTCCGGGGAAACCCGGAAAACCGGAGAATTCGGGAGCTTCAATCTATGGCTCCCGAATTCGTCGATAGAACCCGCGGCAGCAAGTGGCAGTCGGCCCTGCCGACCGGCAGCAAGCGGGTGCAGGCTCAGCCTGCCCTGGGAAGGAGAGAGTGAATGAATTTATCGCAATATATTGGCGTGCTGAAGAACGATCCGGGGTTCATGGCGAACGTGACCTGCTGGAAGGAGCTGCCCGCGCGCCCGGCGAGGTATCTGCCCTTTCCGGACAGCCTGGACGCGCGCGCAGTGACTGCGCTGGGGAAAAAGGGCGTTACGCAGCTGTACTCGCACCAGCGGCAGGCGATCGACGCGGCCCTGCGCGGGGAGGACGTGGTGGTGGTCACGCCGACCGCCTCGGGCAAGACGCTGTGCTACAACCTGCCGGTGCTTGACGCGATCCTGAAGGACAAAAACGCCCGGGCGCTGTACCTGTTCCCGACCAAGGCGCTGTCGGCCGACCAGGCGGCGGAGCTGTATTCGTTGGTGGAGCTGCTGGGCGAGGACATCAAGTGCTACACCTACGACGGCGACACGCCCGCGGCCGCGCGCAGCGCCATTCGGCAGGCCGGGCACGTGGTCGTGACCAACCCGGACATGCTGCACGCGGGCATCCTGCCGCACCACACCAAGTGGGTGAAGCTGTTCGAGAACCTCCGCTACGTGGTCATCGACGAAATTCACGCCTACCGGGGCGTGTTCGGCGGCAACCTGGCCAACGTCATCCGCCGGCTGCAGCGCATCTGCGCCTTTTACGGGGCGCGTCCGCAGTTCATCTGCTGCTCGGCAACGATCAAAAACCCCGACGAGCTGGCGCGGCAGATGATCGGCCGTCCATTGACGCTGATTGACGACAACGGCGCGCCCGCGGGCAAAAAGCACGTGGTGTTCTACAACCCGCCGGTGGTCAACCGCCAGCTGGGCATCCGCAAAAGCGCGCTGGGCGAGACGCGGCGCATCGCGACCGGCTTCCTCAAGAACCACATCCAGAGCATCGTGTTCGCGCGGGCGCGGGTGGCGGTGGAGGTGCTGGTGCGCTCGCTGAAGGATCAGGTGCGCGACGCGCTGGGCAACGCCGACTCGGTGCGCGGCTACCGGGGCGGCTACCTGCCCACCCTGCGCCGGGAGATCGAGCGGGAGCTGCGCGCCGGGCGCATCACCACGGTGGTGTCCACGAACGCGCTGGAGCTGGGCATCGACATCGGCCAGCTGGACGCGTGCATACTGTGCGGCTACCCGGGCACGATCGCCAGCACCTGGCAGCAGGCCGGACGCGCCGGGCGCAGGCAGGGCGAGTCGCTGCTGATCGTCGTGGCCAACTCGAGCCCGCTGGATCAGTACATCATCAACCACCCGGAATACTTCTTCGGCCAGTCGCCCGAGCAGGCGCTGGTCAACCCGGACAACCTGTACATCCTGCTCAACCACGTCAAATGCGCCGCCTACGAGCTGCCCTTCGAGGAGGGCGAGCGCTTCGGCGGGCTGGAGAGCACCGGGGAAATCCTGGACTACCTGACCGAGCAGGGCGTGCTGTACAAGGTCGGCTCGCGCTGGCACTGGATGGCTGACGAGTTTCCACAGGCCACGATCAACCTGCGCAGCGCCTGCGACCAGAACTTCGTCATCATCGATATCTCGAACCCCAGGGCGCACCGCGTCATCGGCGAGATGGATCGCTTTACCGTGCCCATGCTGCTGCACCAGTACGCCATTTACCTGCACGAGGGGCGGCAGTATCAGGTCGAGCAGCTGGACTTCGACGACAAAAAGGCCTACGTGCGCGCGGTGGACGTGGACTACTACACCGACGCCGACCTGACCACCAGCATGAAGGTGCTGGACGTGTTCGACGAGGCGGACGACCTGTTCCCGCTGCACCGGGCGCGCGGCGAGGTCATGGTCAGCAGCATGGTGCGCCTGTTCAAGAAAATGAAGCTGGACACGCAGGAGAACCTGGGCTGGGGGCCGGTCAGCCTGCCCGAGCTGGAAATGCAGACCACCGCCTGCTGGTGGACGCTGCCCGACGAGCTCGTCGAGTCCTACGGCAAAGAGGCGCTGGGCGCGGCCATGGTGGGGCTGGCGCATCTGATGCGGGGCGTCGCGCCGCTGTACCTCATGTGCGCCTCGAGCGACATCTCGGTCGAGTACCACGTGCGCGACCCCTTCACCCAGAAGCCCACGATCTACCTCTACGACTGTATCCAGGGCGGCATCGGCCTGTCCGACCGCATCTACGAGACCGGCACGCTGCTGTTTGAGCAGGCGCTGTCCGCCGTGCGCGAGTGCCCCTGCGAGCAGGGCTGCCCCAGCTGCGTCGGCGCGGGCGCGGGCGAAGAGGCCAAGCAGACCCTCATCGCCGTGCTGGAGCGGATTCTCTCCGGGCAGGTCGGCTGAGCCGACCGGCAGCAAGTGGCTGTCGCCACTGCCGCGCCCGGCGGCAAAGCCGCCGGGCGCGTGCGGGGAGGGGCGCTGCCCCTCCCCGCACCCCTCCCCGCGCTCATGCGAAGCGCCGGTGCAAAAAGAATGGCTTTTCGCCGTGCCTGGTGACAAACTTCGGTGGGGGTCTGGGGGAGCGCGAAGCGGAGCAGAGCCTCCCCCAGCCAGCCCGCCGACCGGCAGCAAGTGCGTGCAGGCTCAGCCTGCCCGACCGGGTTCATAAATTGTTCATGAATTGCTTAACACTGCGCGGGCAGAACGTGGTATAATAAGATAAGAGTAACCTTCAGATAATCGATACGCGGGAGGGATTTAAGTTGATCGAGGTCAAGGGATTGGTCAAGCGGTACGGCGCGAAGATTGCGCTGTGGAACGTGAGCTTTCAGGCGGGCGAGGGCGAGTCGATCGCGCTGCTCGGCACGCAGGGCGCGGGAAAGACCACGCTGCTGGACGTGCTGTCGGGCGTGATGGAGTGCGACGAGGGCGCGATTTCTGTGTGCGGATGCGACCTGCGCGAGCGGCCCTACGAGGCGAAGCGGCACATCGGCTACGTGCCGGCGGTTCCCCCGCTGTTCAAGGACATGACGCCCCGGCTGGCGCTGCGGTTCGTGGCCGAGGCATGGGGTCTGAGCCTGCGCGAGGCGTCCGGCCGGATCGACGAGATCCTCAAGGAAACGCAGCTCCTCGAGGTGTCCGACACCCCGGCGCGCAGCCTGACGGCCAGCGCCCAGCGGATGCTCTCGCTCGCCCAGGCGCTTTTGATGAACCCCGAGGTGCTGCTCATCGACGAGCCGACCGCCGGCTTCGATGTAAAGGACGCGTTGTGTGTGCGAAAGGTCATTAAGTCGCTGGCGGGCAAAAAAACCGTGCTCGTGGCTACACAGAACCTGACCGAGGCCGAGTCGCTGTGCGCCCGCGCGCTGGTCATCAGCCAGGGCAGCCTGCGCGCCGACCTGCCGATGGACAGGCTGCACGCGCTCGAGCTGGATACGAACGAAATGGCTATCCGCGTGCTGGGCGGCAGGGACGCAGCCGAGCAGGCGGTCTCCACCGTCAAGGGGGCGAAGGCGGTCTCCTGCGAGCCCTCGAAGGAGGAGGGCGCGGTCGATCTGGTCGTGGAGATGGACGACGACCTGCGCGCGCAGCTGTCCACGGCGCTGGTCAAGGCCGGTCTGCCTGTGCTGGAGATGAAGCGCGTGACCGTCAGCGGCGAGAAGCTGCTTGAGAAGCTGACCAGCGAAAAGGTGGGCGAGAAGGGAGCGGATTGCGATGAAGGCAATCTTTAAGCGCGAGCTGCGCGCCCTGTTTACCTCGTTTCGCACGTACCTGTTCCTGGCGCTGACGCTGGCGGCGGGCGGCGCGTGCGGCTGGCTGAAGAACCTTTCGACGACCAATCCGCAGTTCTGCGAAAACGCGCAGTATCTGGGGCTGGCGCTGGCGGCGTGCGTGCCGCTTCTGACCGCGCCCACCTACGCCTCCGACCGGAAGAACCACGTCGAGCGCCTGCTGTGCAGCCTGCCCATCCGGCCGGCTTCGCTGGCGCTGGGGCGGTTCCTCGCGTGCCTGACGCCGGTGGCGATCAGCTGCGCGCTGACGCTGCTCATCCCCGCGGCGCTGACGTTCATGGGCGGCTCGGGCATGGCGGCCAGTCTGGGCATGTGCGCGGCGCTCTTCTGCCTGGGCGCGCTGCTGGTCGCGCTGACGCTGCTGATCAGCTGCCTGACAAACGCGCCGTGGCAGGCGTACCTCGCGTCTCTCCTCGTGTGCGCGGCGAGCTACTTCGCCCCTCTGGCGGCCGGCAAGCTGCTGACCGCGGCCGCGCTGACCACGCCGGCGATGCTGTGCCTGGTGCTGGCGATCTTTCTCGTGGCCTGGCTGGTCACGGGCAGCGTGTACCTGGGCGTGATCGTGACCGCGATACTTGACGTGCCGGTCGTGATCAGCCGGATACAGGACGGCGGCGTGAAGGCGGCGCGGGTCTTCGGGCGCGTACTGAACCGCCTGGCGCTGTTTAACCCGCTGAGCGACTTTGCCATGGGCGTGGTGAACCTTCAGACGCTGGCCTGGTACCTGACCGCGGCGCTGTTCCTGGCGGCGGTCACGGCGCTGTGCCTGAGGGCGCGCCGCATGGGTGAAAGGAGGGCGCTGGCATGAAGAAGAAGCGCTTGATACTGACCGCCGTGGGTGCGGCGCTGCTGGCCGTGCTGGTGCTGGTCAACGCGCTGATCGGCCTGCTCCCGGTTTCCTCGCGCCGCCTGGACGCGACCCAGGGCGCGCTGATAACCCCCTCCGAGGCGCTTAAAAGCGCGGCGAAGGCCGTTTCAAACCCCGTAACCATCTACTACGTCGCCTCCGAGGCGAACACCGACACGCTGCTGTCCACGCTGGTGGAGCGCGCGCGGCAGGAGAACGACCTGATCACCGTGAAGCGCCTGGTGCCGGGCACCGCGGGCGACGACGTCGTGTCCCGCTATGCGCCGGGCGGCCTGTCCGAAAACAGCCTGATCGTCGTCGGGCCCGACCGCGACTACGTGATCGAGAACGAAGACCTGATCTCCACCCAGTACAATCAGGCGGCCTACTACTACTCCGGCCAGTACGTCGTTGAAAGCCGCGAGTATCTGGCCGATTCGCTGCTCTCGTTCGCGCTGGAGTATACCACCCGCGACGACCTGCCGGTCGTGTATCAGCTGACCGGGCATGGCGAAACCGCGCTGGAAAGCCTGGCCGAGGAGACGCTGGCCAGGCGGTACGTCGCGCTCGAGACGCTGAACCTGTCTCAGGCAGAGGGCGTGCCCGGGGACGCGCTGGCGCTGATCGTCAACGCCCCGACGAGCGACCTGACCAAGGAGGAAAGCGACAAGCTGCTGTCCTACCTCAAGACGGGCGGCAGGCTGCTGCTGACCACCGCCTACGACAAGACCGGCTTGCAGAACCTTTCCGACGTGACCGCCTACTACGGTATGCGGGCGCTGGGCGGGCTGGTGCAGGATCCCGGAAAGGGACGCCACTACAGCGACTCGAACGGAACCTACAACTACTACATGAAGCCGATTCTCGCGGAAACCGGCGCGCTTGAATCCCTCGCCCAGGCCGGCGCGACCCTGTGCATCGCCCAGAGCCACGCGCTGACCGACGGCGCCATCACCCGCGCGAACCTGACCGTTCGGCCGCTGCTCACCACCTCCGCGGAGGCCTATCTCAAGGCGACTCTGGAGGGCGTGACCACGCTCGATCAGGAGGAAGGCGACGCGGTTGGCGAATTCACTCTGGCCATGTCGGCCGAGGAAGGCGAGACCCGCCTGATCTGGATCGCCAGCGGCGCAGCGCTGGCCGACAGCGCCGCGCAGATCAGTTCGGGCGGCAATACCGCGATGTTTACCGCGCTGATGAACTACCTCGCCGACCTGCCCGAGCCTGCCGAGCAGAGCGCCGTGAATCTCATGCTCACCCCGCTTGAGGCTCAGAGCGCTGCCGTGCCCGTCGCCAAGGGACTGCTCGTCGCGCTGCCTCTGTTCGTCCTGGTGATCGGTCTGCTGGCCAGCAGACGAAAAAAGTAGCGTTCAGTCTTGCGACTGACGCGCTCCGCGAGCCGCTGACGCGGCTCGCGGAGCCGGGGGAGGAGGCGCTGCGCGCCCCCTCCCCCGGCCCCCCACCCCGTCCGGGCGGCCGCAGCCGCCCGTAAAACGCGATTCCCCTCAGGGAATCGCTTCCTTGCGGCCCCGTTGGGGCCGTGGGTGGGGTGCGGGGAGGCGCGCGCCGTTCAGGCCGCCCTCCCCGGTGA
>CAKUFB010000143.1 GCA_934647145.1 uncultured Clostridia bacterium | reverse complement strand
GGGCAGATCTCCCGAAGCGACGCGTCCACGACCTTCAGCTCGGTATGCACCAGGCAGGGGCGGTCTTTCCCCTGCTCCCGCTCAAGCTCCTTCATCGCGCGCAGGGTGACCTCCACCTTGTCGGGCAGCCACACGTCGTCCTGGTCGCAGTACATGTAATAGCTCGCCTCGACCTGCCCGGTCAGGAACAGGAAGTTGTTCTTCGCCCCGCCGGTGCCCGCGCCCTCGATCAGGCAGAAGCGCTCCGGGTCGCGCGCGGCGTACTCGCGCAGTATCGCAGCCGTCCCGTCCTTCGAGCCGTCGTCGTGCGCAAACACCTTCCATCCGGCCTCACTCTGCCCAAGCAGCGAATCCAGCTGCGCCCGCAGGTACCTTTCCCCCTGATACGTGGCCAGCAGTATGGCCACCGCGTCCGTCTTGTACATTTTTGGATCCTTTCCCGGGCAGTGCCCGGAGCCACTTGCTGCCGCCGGTTCTATCGACGACCATTGGCCGCCATAAATTTAAGCGGCCAAGGTCTGCGGATTTCCGGAATTTTTCCGGAAATCACAAGTCGGCACTGCCGACTGCCACCTCCTGTCGGCAGGCTGAGCCTGCACCCACTTGCTCCCGCCGCCGGGCAGTGCCCGGTTCCACTTGCTACCGCCGGTTCTATCGACGAATCCGGGAACCATAGATTGGAGTTCCCGAATTCTTCGCAGCCGAAAGACTCGATGGACTGCCCCCTCCCCACGTGCAAGAACCGCATCGCTTCAGAACCAATGTCCTCTTTCAGGTGTTTTCAAGTCTAGGGAGGTGCCCAGCACACCGCGCGGCCGTAAATGCCCTCTCGCCGCACCACACCTCTTTCCGGTCGGCGGCAGCAGACGGGGCCGGGCACTGCCCGGTCAGAAAAGCCGCCTCTCGAACGTCCCCTCCTCGAATAGCTCCCGCAGGAACGCATCGAGCGTGTAGCGTCGGGTGATGGCGGGGTCGACCTCGCGATAGGGACTCTTGAGGAAGGCCTCGTCGATCACGGGGTAGTCGCGGTCGATGATGAGGTAGTTTTCGGGCAGGTAGAAGTCGAACTGCTTCACCCGCTCGTTGGTGGTAATGAGCTTGCGCCGCACGCCCAGCATGTCCACCGGGCGCGGGGTCAATCCGGACTGGCGCACGTGCTCCACGTCCAGTATGCAGCGGCTGTGGCGGTAGATGTCCCGCACCTGCTGAGCGGACAGCGGCTCGAAGTGTACGTCCTTCCTGGTGATGTAGCGATAGTCCGGGTTAGTCAGCTTGAAGTACAGGTAGACCAGCGGGTGCGGCGAGTAGAAGTAGGTATACATCCTGTACCCCTTCTCGCGGCAGAAGGCCTCGACCTGCTTAACCACGCGCGGCCGGATGGAGTGCGCCGTGCCCACGAAGGCGATATCGTACTGAAACTCGACCGGCTCCTCCCTCTCCGGGATGCCGTTCATGCAGAACAGCGGCCTCAGCGGCAGGTGATACTTTTCCGCGTCCGCCGGGTCGAAGGTCATCACCCGGTCGTAGTCGGCCATCTTCTCCAGGCCGCCCGGCGTGTTGCGCAGGCTGTCCCACAGGTACAGTATGAACCTCGCCCGGGGATACAGCGCGCGCATCTTCTCGATCTGCTCGTGATCGATCGACTCGCACTTGATCACGAACACGCAGTCGTAGTCCTTTGTCCGGTTTTCGGCCATGATGCGGTCGTAATAGCGCCTGACCACCGCCTTATGCAGGGGCAGCCGGTAGCGCAGCATGGTCTTGATCACAAAGGAATTGCCCGGCCGCTCGTCGTACAGATCGACCTCGCAGCCCTGTGCCCGCAGCCCCTCCGCAATCACCCTCTGATAGCCGAAGAAGGTCGGGCAGAGCATCAGTACTCTCTTCTTGTCCATCGTTTTCCTCAATACAGGTTATTCTTTGCCCAGCAGGCCGCGCAGCAGCGGCGCCCACTGCGCCCTGCGCCGAATCAGCGCGCACACACAGCCTCCGCCCAGCACGAGCGCCAGTCCCCAGCGAACCGGCCACGCGTCCACGCAGACCTGCGCGAGCAGCGACACCGCCGTCACGCACCCGATCAGCGCGAACAGCCGCCCGCTCTCCACCACCCACCGGCCAAACAGCCTGCGGGTCAGCAGCGTGTGGAACAGGTAGTAAAGCGCGTAGCTGACCACGGTCGTGTAGGCCGCCGCCACATAGCCGAACCGGGGTATGCACAGCGCGTTGAGCGCCACGTTCAGGAGCGCCACCGCCATCGTGCCCGCCGCGATGTACTGGGTCTTTTTCAGGTAGTACTCCACCCCCGCGGGCAGGATATACAGGAACGCGAAGTACATCGACAGCACGATCGGCACCGCGACATACCGGCTCTCCCAGTACCCGGGCGCGGACAGCAGCCGGATCAGCTCGGGCGAAATCAGCATCAGCGCGCTCGCCCCCACCGACATCAGCAGCGCAATATCGAACGCCCGCCGGCGAACGCGCCCGTAGTCGCCTTCGCGCAACCGCTCGAACAGCCAGGGGCACCAGGCCGTGTCGATCGACGTGGTCAGCACCTCGACGGGCAGGCCCAGGTTGCAGGCGAACGAATACAGTCCCGCCTGCGCGTCTCCGACCGACTGCGCGATCATGATCCGGTCAAACTGGGACAGCACGATCCGCGACAGGTCGTGCGGTATCAGCGGCAGGCCGAAGCGCAGGCCATATCTGGCGTACTCCCGCCGCACGCGCGGCCTTTCCCGCCGCCACAGGCGAAACAGCACATATCCCGCCACGATCAGCATGGGCGTCGTGTTGCCCAGCGCGCGCCAGTAATATCCCGCCTCGCCCTTATGCGTGCAGATCAGCAGAATCGACAGCGCGATGCTGCTGAACGAATAGAAAAACGAAATCGCCAGAAACTCGCGGCTCTTGTACTCCATCGACAGGTGGTTGTTGTAGTAGCTCAGCAGCGCCGACCCGAAGCTGGAAAACACCGCCAGGAACACCAGCGAGCGCCTGAGGCCGCCGTACGTCTCCAGCGCCTGCCGGCACAGCGCCCCCAGCGCCAAAAACACCCCCAGGTTCATCACGATCAGCAGCGCGCCGCAGGAAATATACTCCTTCGACCGCTCGCCGAAGTCATAATGCGCCGTGCGAATGCTGGAGGGCAGTCCCAGACTGATAACCACCGTAAACAGCGATATGTACGCCGAGTACGTGTTGAACACGCCGTAATCCGCCGTGCTCAGCAGGTTCGAGAAAATTGGGATGGACAGAAACGCCAGCCCCTTGATCAGCAGGTTTCCGACCGTGTACCCCACGCCGGCGCGAACCGCCTTCCGACCCGAATCCCTGTCCGGCATGGGCTATTCCTCCGCCTGCGCCGCGCCGTAAACCAGCTCGGACAGGTACTGCTGACACTTCTCCAGGTTGGGCACCAGCACCTGCATGCCCCGAATCTCCGCGTCGGAATACATGCCCTCGGCCGGAATGCGCCCGGCGGTGATTTCCGCGCCGGACAGGTATACCTGTATCGCCGAGGCCGCGTAGCCCAGCATCTGCGTGCTGCTCATGTCGGTGGACACGTGCGGCAGCACCTCGTTCACCATGTCGAGCAGCTGCTGCGCGCTGGCCGACTGGAGCTTCTGAGCCAGCCGGGTCAGCAGCCGGCGCTGGCGCTCGGTGCGGTGGAAGTCGTCGTCCAGCCCGCGCATCCGGGCAAAGTCGAGCGCCTGTTTGCCGCTCAGGTGATTCTCGCCCTCCCGCATGTCGCCGCTCTCCATGACGTACTTCATGTACTGGGCCTCGCCCTTGCTCATCTCCACGTCCACGCCGCCCAGTATGTCGATAATGGTCTCGAACTGCTCAAAGTCAGCCTCGACGTTGCCGTCCACCTCCACGCCGAAGTTTTCAAGCACCGTCTTGTCCAGCAGCTCCATGCCGCCCCACTGGTAGGCCGAGTTGATGCGGTTGTCGCTGTAGCCCGGAATCTGCACGTACAGATCGCGCATCAGCGAGATCATTGAGATGCTCTTTCGCTCGGTGTTCACGCTCACCAGGATCATCGTGTCCGACCGCGCGCGGCTCTCTCCCTCGCGGCGATCCTGGCCGATGAGCAGGATGTTGATCACGTGCTTGCCGTCCAGCGCGTCCACCTTGTCCCAGACCACCGAGTCGGCCTCCCGCTTCTCCACGCCCTCGGCCGCCGCGTCCGGATGCGTGGTCTCGAAGGTCTCGTCCTCCGGCTTCACGTAGTCGAACTCGGCCGGCTTCACCCGGTTCATGCGGCCCAGCACGCTCGTGGCCGCGTAGTAGCCCGCGCCGCACAGCGCGACCAGCACGCACACAATGATGATCACGGCGTTGCGCGCGCCGTGCTTTCTCTTCTCCTGCATGGGTATTCCTCCTCAGCCCGCGGGCAGGCCGCCCGTCTGTGTCGTTTGAAGAGCCTTTTGTCGTTAGACGCTCGGGCGCGCCCCGCGGTTCCAGCTCACACGCTCAACATGATGATGCTGGCCATGGACAGCGCAATGCCCGCGATCTGGTACCGGTTGAGCTTCTCGCGGAACAGCACGCAGGAATAGAGCACCGACAGCGCCAGCACGCCGCCGTTGTCGATCGTGTAGAGCACGGTCGAGTCCACCAGGGTCAGTATGTAGAGCAAGAGGTGCGAGGCCAGCGTGGCGCACAGGCAGCAGGACAGCAGGAAGATCAGCGGCCGGACAGGCATCTGAAACCCGCGCGCCAGCCCCTTCGCGTCCTTCGCCCCCTGAAACAGCGCGCACAGCGCCGCCATGCCCAGGTAGGTCAGCACGATCATCTCGTTTCGCTCCGCGCCGTTCATCTGCAGCTGCTGATAGTTCATCAGCACGCCGTACAGGCCGTTCGACAGGAACAGCACCAGGCACCAGATCAGGAAGCTCTTCCCGCTGCCCTTGAGCGACAGACCCTGCAGGTTCATCAGCACGAACGAGACCAGCATCAGCGCCACCGCCAGCACCTGCAGCAGGCTCAGCCGGTCGCCCAGGAAGATCACGCTGTGCAGCATCGGCACCACAATGCCGCCGAACAGCATCGCGATCATCTGAAAGGCGTAGGAGCCCTTTCGGCTGGCCTGAATCATCGACACGTTGTAGACCAGCAGCGTCACCGCGTTCACCAGCCCGCAGATCAGCGTCACCCTCGAGGCCGAAAAGCGAAAGCCCATCACGCACAGCGTCGTCACGCCCGCGAACGCGCCGTAGCTGATGTTGAACACCGTGCTGGCCAGCGCGCTCTTCTCCGCCGGATATTTCGCGGAAAACAGCTTGAGAAACAGGGACTGGAACGAATAAAGCACCACCAGAAGCGCCACCAGAAAAACGGTCATGGGGGTTCCCTCCTTGTATTGATCTGCCGCGTCGCCTTTACATGAAATCGCACCATGCCATTATAGCAAATTCTGTGTGGAAGTCAACGAATCCCGCGCTAAAAAAAGCGCACGCAGTCTGTCCAGGCGCGGCGGAAAGCCGGCCGGGCGGATTGCGCGAAATTTAACAGAAGCGCGGTTTATACCACGGAATACTGTGGTATAATGGACACTAGTAGAGTGGCGTTTGCCATTTTATTTAATTCGTTTAATTTATAGAACTAAAGAAAGGGCGTGACGCGTATCGCACGGAGATACGACAGTGAGGGCGCAAGGCGGCGCATTCTCGCATCCTGCGTCCGTTTGTTTATCGAACAGGGCTATCGCGAAACCACCATGGTGGAGATCATCCGCGAGGCCGACGTTTCCGCCAGTACCTTTCAAAACATTTTCAAGAACAAGAGCGGCGTGCTGTACGCACTGGCCGAGTTCATGTTCGAAAACCAGTTTGCCATCGCCCGCGAAATTGTGGGAGGAGACGCCGCGCCCTCCCTTCTCTACGCCGTGGAGACCTCCCTGCAGCTCGCCCTGGCCGAGGCCGACGAAAACATCCGCGAGGACTACCTGGAGGCCTATGCCTCGCCTGACATCGTCCGCTACATCAACCAGAAGGTGGCGCAGGAGCTGCGCACGCTTTTCGCATGCTACCTGCCGGACGCCTCCGAGGCGGACTTCTACCAGATTGAAATCGGCACCAGCGGCATCATCCGCGCCTATATGTCCGTTCCCTGCGACCAGGACTTCCCGCTGGAGCAGAAGATCCGCCGCTTCCTGGAAATGAGCCTGCGCGCCTACAGCGTGCCTGAGGCTGAGTGCCGGGCCGCGATCGACCACGTCGTTCAAATGGATATCCGCCGTTTTGCCGACGACGCGCTCCGGCGCCTGTTTAAGGCGTTGGCCGTCCGGTTCCAGTTTACCTTCACCAGCGAACGCTGAGCGAGCGCAGCGCCCCGCATTTACATCCGCCGCCTGCCGGAGTCTTCCGCGGGCGGTTTTTTTATCGGCAGGGCTGTCTCCAGCTGGGGGAGGCTCCGCTTCGCTTCGCGCTCCCCCAGACCCCCTCCGAAGTTTGTCCGCTGTCGGGCAGACTGAGCCTGCACCCACTTGCTGCCGCCGGTTCTGGCGACGAAATCAACTGCCATAGATTGAAGCAGTTGATTTCTGCGAATCCGCAGAATTCCCTGCGGATTGTGAGGCGGCGTTGCCGCCCCGGCGGGCTGGGGGAGGCTCCGCTCCGCTTCGCGCTCCCCCAGACCCCCTCCGAAGTTTGTATGCTGACGGCCAGATCGCAATTATGGGAAGCGTCATGCAGCGGGGCGTTCCTCCCGGGCGGCCGCAGCCGCCCGCCAATGCGATTCCCTTCAGGGAATCGCTCAGCCTGTCAAAAAAGGTCGCAAAAAGCGGCCTTTTCTGATATAATAGAGCTGGTGATGAAAATGCTGAAAAAA
>CAKUFB010000142.1 GCA_934647145.1 uncultured Clostridia bacterium | reverse complement strand
GATGCCGCGGCGCTCGTAGGGCTCGGCGTGTACCTGCACGGGCCGCGCCGTGTCGAACTCGGGGGCGTAGGTCATGCCGGCCATCGGGTACTTGGCCCCGGCGGTCATGTGGTAGGGCAAAAACTCCATCCGGATCAGCGCGGGCGCGCCGGCGAGCAGCTCGGCGGTTTCTTCCGCCTGCTCGAGGGTGTCGTTCACGCCCGGGATGAGGGGCGTGCGGATGATGAAGGGGAGAGCCCCCTCGCAGAGCATGCGCGCGTGGCGCAGGATGGGCGCGTTGTCCACGCCGGTATAGTGCCTGTGGCGGGCGGGGTCGGTCAGCTTGATATCCATGATGATCAGGCTGAGGGTGCGCATCGCGTCCTCAAAGACCTGGTCGGAGGCGTAGCCGCTGGTCTCGATCGCCGTGTGCACGCCGGGCGTCTGCGAGATGACCTCGCGCACGAAATCCCACTGCATCAGCGGCTCGCCGCCCGAAAAGGTGACTCCGCCGCCGGTCTGCTCAAAGAGCGCGCGGCTTCTGAGCAGCCTTTTCGCCAGCTCGGCGCTGTCGGTCTTTTTGCCCGCGATGCGGCGAAGGTTCAGCGGGCAGACCGGAATGCACCTGCCGCAGGCGACACAGTGCCCCGGGTGCTCGCAGACCGCCCTGCAGGCCCCGCAGTGCGCGCAGGCCGACGGGCTGACCATCAGCTGCGGCGCGGGGGAGAGGCCCTCCGGGTTATGGCACCACATGCAGCGCAGGGGGCAGCCCTTCAGAAACACCGTGGTGCGCACGCCCGGTCCGTCGTAGACCGCGAATTCCTTCACGTCGAATACCGTGCCGGTCATGGGTTATACCTGCAGCTCGACGCGCTCGATGATGTGATCCTGATAGCACTCGTCCAGCTCGACAAAGTAGCCGCTCCAGCCCCACACGCGCACGATCAGGTTGCGATACTTGTCCGGATGCGCCTTCGCGTCGAGCAGCTGCTCGCGGTTGACCGTGTTGAGCTGCAGCTGATGGCCGCCGCGGCTGATGAAGAAGCGCACCAGCTGCGCCACCTTGGTGATGGCCTCGTCCTCGCGGAAGACGCTGTCGTGGAACTCGATGGTCAGCGGGCCGCCGTTGATGACGCGGGAGAGGTTGGGCTTGGTGAAGGACGCGATCAGCGACACCGGGCCGCTTAAGCGCGTGTTGATGCCGGGCGCGTAGTTGGCGGGCAGCGGTTCCTCGGCCAGGCGGCCGTCGATGGTCGCGCCCAGGTCGCGCGCGTGCCAGATGTAGTACATCGCAGAGCCGGTACCCGCGCGGAAGACGCCGCCGCGCTCGTTCTTCAGGCCCACCAGCGAGTCGGCGAAGGTATCCAGCAGGAAGCAGGCGTACTGGTCGGCCGCGTCCTCGTCGTTGCCCATCTTGGGGCATTCCTGCTTGAGCTGATAGCGCAGCGCGTCGAAGCCCTTGAAATCGGCGTCCATCGCGTGCAGCAGCTCCGCGGGATCGGTGTGGCGCCTGAAGACCATTTCCTCGACCGCCGCCATGCCGTCCGCCGCGGTGGCAAGGCCCGTGCCGTGGAAGCCGAAGTTGTTGTACTTGTTGCCCAGGGAGATGTCCTTCGCCTTCTCCAGGCACCCGTCGAAGAACAGCGAGATGTAGGGAGAGGGGATGATGTACAGGTCGTGAAGGCCGGCCGCCATTTCGCGAACCTGGGAGAAAATGCGGCCGCGAACCAGCGCCTTCATTTCGTCCATGCTCTTGAGCGTGGTTAGATGCTCGCGCACCACCTGGCTGACCACCCCGGTGAAGGGCAGCGCGCCGATGTTGGGAATGTCCATGCCCACGCCGGGAATGATAAACTCCCAGCAGGCGGCCACGACGTAGTTGTACGCGTCGGCCTCGTCATAGCCCAGCTTCATCAGCGCGGGAATGGCCACGTCGTCGTTTTCATACTGCGGGAAGCCCAGACCCAGGCGGGTCAGCTGCGTGCCCAGCTCGTAGACCTCAAGCGGCGTTTCACTGTGTACGCGCAGGTTGATCTTCGGGTCGATCACGTGCAGCTCGGCCGAGGCGCGGATGCACAGCTCGCTGAGCTTGCTGTAGCCGTCCACGCCCTTTCTGAGGTAGCCGCCCAGCACCATGCTCTGGCCGTTGTCGCCCTGCTGCATGCCGGGATACAGGTCGCTGTCCCGGTTGCAGGTCAGGAAGAACTCCTCGATCAGCTCGAGCGCCTCCTCCTCGGTCAGGCGGCCCTCGGCCAGGTCGCGCTCAAAGTAGGAGCGCATGTACTGGTCGAAGCGGCCCAGCGTGTTGTGGTAGTCGCCCTCGCACCACATGGCGAAGTGCAGGATGCGCAGGCTCTGCAGCGCCTCGCGGAAGGTGGCCGCGCCCCTCGCGGGCACGCGGTCAAGCACCTCGGCCACATCCTCGCGCCCCTGCGCGCGGGCATAGACGGCGTAGCGCGCGGTCAGGGCGAGCACGGCGAGGATGCTTCTGCGCATGGACTCGAGGTAGGCGCGGTTGTCGTCGTTCTCGGCCTGATCAAGCCTGTCAAGCTGCGCGCACAGGCCCTCGGAGATCAGCCGGCCGTAGTCGGGGGAGAGGTTGCAGACATTGCCCAACTCGTGGATGTAGTGGGTCGACTTGATCCTCTCCCATTCCTCGTCCGTGTAGATCATGGGCAGCGCGGGCAGCGTGCGGGTGAAGACGATCTTCTCATCCGGCAGCAGCACCGGCTGCTCGTTTTCAAGGAAGGTCTCAAGGCGCAGGGCGGTGCGCTCGAAGTCGCGTTTTTCCGCCTTTCGGTAGCAGGCCGGGTCGATCGCCGGCTGTCGGCGCAGGGCGTGGTGGCGCTTGCTCAGGATGTACTCCCGCAGCGCTTTGATTCGTTCCGTCATGTGATTCGCTCCTTTATTGATGACACCGTTGGGGTGCTTTATATTTCTGTCTCATTATAGCACAGATCGTGCCCGGCTGGGAATAAGCAAAAGCCGATTCACACGGATTTTGCATGCGAATCGGCTGAAAAAGAACGTCTCTAGCGCCAGAGAATGAGGTACGCGAAGGCCAGGAACAGGCCGATGCAGGTCAGCAGCAGGCCGAAGGAGACGCTGTGCGCGATTCGGCGAACCGAGCTGTCCATTTCGTCGCGGCCGGCTGCCAGCACGATGGTGAAGTCGGTTTTGACCGGGTGGCGCAGGAAGACCGTGCGGTTGGCCAGCGCGACGAGCGAATTGAGCAGGCAGCCCAGGGCGTAGGTCAGGCGCGTGCCCACCGGAGCCTCGAGCGGCTTTTTCTCGTGGCGGAACAGCGTGCGCTTGAGCGCCAGCGCCAGCGTGTCGGTCAGGCTGTCGAACAGACGCGCGGCAAAGACCGCAAGGGGACGGACTGCGCGCAGGATGGCCTCGGGCGCCCTGTCCAGGGCGCGGGCAAGGCCGGCGGCGGGGAGGCGCATGAGGCGGCAGGCGGTCTCGACGAGACTGCCCAGCGCGCGGCTGACAAGACCCAGCGCGCCCGGAATCAGGCGGCAGACGAGCGGCCTGTACACCAGGTTTTCAAGGTCGAGCCACGCGGGCCAGCGGTTGAGGTACACGCCGTTTTTCATCAGCAGGCCGCGCACCACCGCGAAGTAGACAACCGCCGCGATGCTCAGAGACTCGGCCGCGCCCAGCAGGTTCTCGCCGGAAAAGTAGGAAATGGCGTGCGACACGCCCTCGCTGCGGAAGAAGCCCGCCGCACCCTGCGCCGCCTGCCGCAAGAAAACGGAGGGGAACAGACCCAGCACGGGCAGCGCCGCCGCCGAGACGGTCAGTACCGCCTTGCTAAGCGGGGTAGCGTAGCTTTTGCTCAGGCGGTCGTACTCGGCCTGGCGCGCGCTCTTCAGGTTCTTCTGCCAGAAGATGGCGACGTACAGCTTGGTCATGTAGGCCGCGGTCAGGCCGCCCGTCGTCAGGAACAGCCACTCGACCGCGCGGTAGAGAACTGTGCCTTCGCCCAGAAGCGTGCGCTCGGCCACGTACTCGAGCAGCGCCTCGTGCAGCAGCGATTTGCTCACAAAGCCGTTGAACAGCGGCACGCCCGCCAGTCCCACCGCGCCCATCAGGAACGCGAAGTGCAGCACTGGTTTGCCTCGGCCGTAGCCGCGAATCTCGTTCAGGTCGAGGCTGTGCGCCTTCATATAGACCGCGCCGGCGGTCATGAACAGCGTCAGCTTGATCAGCGAGTGGTTGATCATGTGCATGACCGTGCCGTACACGGCCAGCCCGTCGCCCTCGGCGAGCAGCGCCTGCACGGCCACGCCGAAGAGTATGAAGCCGATCTGCGACATGCTCGAGCAGGCCAGCGTGCGCTTGAGGTCGATCGAGAACAGCGCCAGCAGCGCGCCCAGGAACATCGTGATCATCGCGAAGGCCAGCAGGATGTTGCCCCAGGCGGCGTTGTGGCCGAAGACGTTGCAGGAGACCGCGATCAGGCCGAACACGCCGGTCTTGGTCAGGATGCCTGAAAGCAGCGCGCTGGCCGGAGCCGGAGCCACCGGGTGCGCCTTGGGCAGCCAGATGTGCAGCGGGAACGCGCCCGCCTTGGCCGCGAAGCCCACGCAGGTCAGCGCGCCCGCGACATAGAGTGCGGAGCGGTTTTCCACCCGGGCGCAGGCCGCGAAGAGACCGTCGTAGCTCAGCGTGCCGGTCAGGCGATAGAGCAGGAACAGGCCCATCAGCGTGACCATGCCGCCGCCCACCGCCACCGCCAGATAGGTTTGCGCGGCGCGCATCGCCTTTTCGTCCTCCTCGTGCGCCACCAGGCAGTAGCTGCTCAGCGACATGATCTCAAAGAAGATGAACAGGGTGTAGAAATCCTCGGCCAGGAACACGCCGATCGTCGCGCCCATCGTGAGAAGCGAAAACAGGTGATAGCGGCTGCGGCTGTGGTGATGCAGAAAGTACTCGCGCGAAAACAGCGAGGTACACAGCCACATGAAGCAGGCAATCAGCGAATAGACCGCCCGAAAGCCCTCCATCGAGAAATGCAGCCCCAGGCCGCAGAAGCCTTCCCAGGCGAAACGCAGCGCCTCGCCCCGCCGGACGCACACAAGTCCCCACCCGGCCATCACCAGGCAGGCGGCGCACACGAGGGCGACCAGCGCGTCTCTCGCGCGCTCGGAGCGGCGGCCGAGGACATAGCCGAGTATGCCGCCGCCCATCGGCAGAAAGACCAGCAGGGGCAGCAGAAGTTGTTTCATGGCGCGTTCGCTCCTTTCCTTAGAGAATATGACCGAGCCACTCGGTGACGTTTGCGGCGGAGAAGCTCATGACCAGCATGGCCAGGCACAATACGCCCAGCGACAGCTTCATCGGCAGGCCGGGGTCGCATTTTTCCGCGGGCAGCGTGCCCTCGAGCGGGCGGGCGTACATCGGCACGACCACGCTGAGCAGATACACCGCCGTCAGCACGGCCGACACGATCAGCGCGCCCGCGCCCACATAGCCTGCGATCAGGCCGCTGTCGATCGCCGCGGTGGCCAGGTTCCACTTGCTGGCGAAGCCCAGAAGGGGCGGCACGCCGGTCAGGGCGAGGCTGGCGAAGGTGAACACTGCGCAGGTGAAGGGCATGGCCTTGGCCAGGCCGCGCATTTCCTGCACGTACTCGCGGTTTGTTTTGACCAGAATCGCGCCCGCGCAGTAAAACAGCGTGATCTTCATCAGCGCGTGAAACACGAGGTGGGTCAGCGCGCCGGTCAGCCCGGCGTTCGTCATCAGCGCCGCGCCCATCAGGATGTAGCTGAGGTTGCTGACGGTGGAGTAGGCCAGGCGGCGCTTGAGGTGCTGCTCGCGCACGGCCATGACCGAGCCGTACACGATGGTGAACGAGGCCAGCAGCAGGCAGACCGTCTGCGCCCAGGTTCCCTCTAGCAGCCACGTGCCGAACGAGTAGTCGATCAGGCGAATCACGGCGAACGCGCCCGCCTTGACCACCGCCACCGCGTGCAGAAGCGCGGTCACGGGCGTGGGGGCGACGCTGGCCATGGGGAGCCATGCGTGCATGGGGAAGAGCGCGGCCTTGGCGCCCAGACCCACGAACGAGAGCACGAACACCAGCCTGAGCAGCCCCTCCAGGCCGGAAACCGCCTCGGGCGTCAGCGTGCCGCCGGGCAGGAAGTCTACCTTTCCGTAGGTCAGCAGGAAAATCAGCCCGATAAAGCCCAGCGCCGCGCCGGTGATCGAGTAGTACAGGTACTTCCGGGCGGCGTGCACCGAGCGCGCGTCCTTCTTGTGCAGCACGAGCGGCATGGTGACCAGCGTGAGCAGCTCGTAGAAGACGTAGAGCGTGAAGTAGTTTTCGGAAAAGGCCACGCCCAGCGTCACCCCGTAGCTCATCGTGTACCAGGCGAAGAAGGCGCTTTCGCGCTCCTCATGCGCCATGTACTCGTGCGCGTAGAGCACGGCGAGCGGCCACAAAAAGGCGATCAGTCCGGAGAAGACGACCGACAGCCGATCCATGCGGAACACGATCGACAGCGCGTCGGTCATCCGCAGCAGGCGGATTTCAGGCCGCGCGCCGCCTAGGATCTGTGCCCAGACCAGGCAGGAGGTCAGCAGGGTGATCAGCACTGTGTACAGGCTGCGCGCCCTGCGGCTGCTGAACCTGAAAAGCGGCAGGCACGCGCCGCCCAGCAGCGGAAGAAAAATGGATGCAAGCAGCATAGTCAGCCCCCGTTTCAGAGCACGGCGGCGGCTATGGCACGCGCAAACTCAATCAGCGGGGTGGGGAACATGCCCAGCAGCAGGCACAGCGCGGCTAGCACGATCAGCGGCCAGCGCATGAGCGGGCCGGGCTCGCAGGGCGCCGCGGCCTGACCCTCCTGCGCCTTGCCGGGGAAGAAGCCGCGCAGGGATAGGGGCAGGAGGTACGCGGCGGTCAGCAGCGCGGAGA
>CAKUFB010000141.1 GCA_934647145.1 uncultured Clostridia bacterium | reverse complement strand
CTCCCCAGACCCCACCCACGAGCCTGTCGGCTCGCAAGGAAGCGATTCCCTGAAGGGAATCGCATTTGGCGGGCGGCAGTGGCCGCCCGGGAGGAACGTTCCGCCGCATGACGCTTCCCTCATTGCGAGTCGGCAGCGCCGACAGAAGTTTTCCGGGACTTCCCGGAAAACCGGAGAATTCGGGAACTCCAATTAATGGTTCCCGAATTCGTCGATAGAACCCGCGGCAGCAAGCGCTCAAACTTCGGTGGGGGTCTGGGGGAGCGCGAAGCGAAGCGGAGCCTCCCCCAGCCAGAGAGCCTGCTGCTCGGGGGATTACGCAGACCCTGAGGGCTTCAATCTATGGCCCTCAGGGTCGTCGACAGAACCGGCGGCAGCAGGTGGCAGTCGGCCCCGCCGACCGGCAGCAGGTGGAACCGGGCACTGCCCGGGTCGGCATCAGACGCAGAGAGAGCGCGCGGCAGGGGTCAGGTCGAGCCGGCCGACGGAGAGGGCGAGATGAAAGCCGGGGTCAAGGACGCGCTGCCTGAGGAAGGCCCAGTCGTCCGCATGACCCGCCTTGGCGCGCAGGACGCGGACGAGCGACGCCTCGGCCTGCAAAAAGAGCAGCGCGGCCTGGTCGGCCTGAGGCGTATCCTCGGGGCAGGTCGCCTGGGGCAGCGGGCGCTCGAGGATTTCGCGCAGGAGCGGGACGTCCTCGGCCAGGGCGTACCGCCCCAGCAGGCAGACCGCTTTCCAGCACTCGCCGCAGCCCAGACGGTCGTTTTCACCGCACAGGGCCATCTCGCGCAGTACGGGCAGCGCCGCCGGGTGCCGCTGCAGGCCGAGCGCCAGCGCGCAGTGCCGCCTGAGCACGCCGTTGTCCTCGCAAAGCCACTTCAGGAGCGGTTCGCGCCACCTTTCAGGCTCCTGCCTGCACAGCCACAGCCCGCCCGAGGGAAAAGGCCGCGACAGCAGCTCATGCATCTCTTCCTCGTCCTGCGGCCAGACGATGGCCATGCCGTCGCGCTCGTGGTGCGACCAGCGGCAGCCCTCCGTCCAGGGCAGATCCTGCGCCTCGTCCAGACAGCCGCTCTTGCGCAGCCGGTCGCGGACGGGCTCGTAGGGCAGCTCGCTCAGCCTCAGGCCGGTTCTGAGCGCCTCGTGCGCCATGACCGCCGCCGCCTCGCCCGATTTCTGCATGTCGCGCATCATCCGCACGCAGGCCGCCAGGTCGTGATCCACGCTCAGGCACCGCCCGACGACCAGCATGCCCTCGACGTGCTCGGGCAGCAGCGCGCCCATCGGCACGCCGACCGACAAAAGCACGTTGCCCAGATCGCAGATCGCGCGGAAATCCTGTATCACCTCGTCCTCGAGCGCCAGGTCGCGGTTGAAGCTGTCGATCGGGGCGTGGGCGTAGAACAGCGGCTGGGCGGTCTTTTGGCCGGAGAGCAGCTCGCTCAGGCGCAGCGCCTCGCGTCCGCGCACCCGCCGCCCCTCGCGGTTGCCCAGCATGGGGGAGAGGTACACCACGCGGTTGTCGGCGCTGTCCGCGTCCTGGGGGATGCTCAGAATCTCCAGCGCCTTCCCGGTCAGCGCCGCCGCGTCGCCGCAGTCGATGTGCGCCCGGGTGCTCCAGCCGCCGATGGTATACTCCCCGTCGATCAGGCGCGAGGAGGCCAGCGAATAGTACTGCGTCGCGCCGTCCGACAGCCGGTTCGGGAGCAGCTCGCACCCGGCCAGCACCGCCGCGTCCGCCTCGCCCGTGCCGTCGATCAGTATGCGGCAGGCCGCGTCCAGCATACCCTCAGGCCCGGCCAGGCGCACGCCCGCGACCCGGTCTTCCTCCAGGTATACGCCGGTGATCTGCGCTTCATACAAAAGCTCCGCGCCCGCCTCCAGCGCCATGCGCTCCATCACCTGCGTGCGCGCAAGCCCCGGAAAGCTCTGCTCGGGCAGACCGGGGCGCTGGGTGGTCGTGTACCGCCCGGTGGCCATCATCCGGTCGCACTCGCGGCTGATTTCCTCCTGCAGCCCGCCGCGCAGGCCGTAAAAATAGTCCCATACGCAGCCCAGTCCGCCCTGGCCGCCCATGCCTGTGGCGCGCTCCACGCCCAGCGCGCGCACGCCCAGCCTGGCCAGGCCGATCAGCGCCGTCGCGCCCGCCGTGCCCAGTCCCACGACCACCGCGTCGTATGTCCGGTCGAAACGCGCCGTCACCTCAAAGGCGCGCGGCTTCCCCTCGATCAAAGTGTGCAGGCGCATGCTTCTCCTCCTTCCCAGGCGGCGAACAGGTCGCCAAAGGACGCCGAAATGCAGGCAAAGCGCCCCGGCTCGGCCTGCTCAACCACCGGACGGTCGTAGTCATAGACGAAATGGGGGGCGACCGCGGCGATTTCCCAGCCGTTCTTCGCGTTTGCCTGCCAGTACGCGTGCAGAAGGCTCCTCGCCTGCGGCCAGGAGGCGCCGTCCGGAAGCGGCAGCTTGAGCGCGTACTCGCCCGCAATCGGCCCGCGCAGCACCTGAGCGCCGGGCAGTTCGGGCAGGCCTTCGCCCCTGGGCAGGTTCAGCGCCGCGCACAGCGCCTTTTTTCCCCGCCCGTCGGCGCGCGTGTCCACAATCCGCCCGGCCAGCAGGCCGTGCGCGCCCTGCGCGTCGAACAGTGTGACATAAAAGCCGCCGTCCGCCGGCGTAACGTCCAGCACGCGGGTGTACAGGCGCACCCGCGCGCCCGAGTCCTTCAGCCGCCGCGCCAGCATCGCCTGAATGGGCGGCAGGTGGATTTCGCCCGCCGCGTTCACCAGACCGCCCGCCCGGCATTCGTCCAGCAGCGCCAGCGCGCCCGCGCCCAGCGCCTCGCCCCGATAGGGCGCCATGTTCATTCCGGCGACGTACTCGCTGCCCGGGAGCATACCCTCCTCGACCAGCGCGCACTCGCTTCCCCGGGCGCAGGCCAGCGCGATTCCACTGACCGTCGCGCCCAGTATGAGCAGTCTGGTGTGTTCCATTGAATTCCTCCTCCGCATTCAGCAGTTATTATTATAGTGAAGCGCCCGTGCGCTGTCAATCGGAGCGAAAAAAAGCCTTGCGTGCAGGATTTCCGGAGGGAAAAGGACTGCCACGCGGGGACTGAATCAGAACGTCCCCTGCCGCAGCTCGCTGGGCAGGCAGCCGAACATCTTGCGGAAGGCGCGCAGGAAGGTGCTGTAGTCGGCGAAGCCGGACGAGAGCGCCGCGGCCGTCACCGCCTCGCCTGCCTGAATGTCCCGATGCGCCTGGATCAGGCGCTTCTGCAGCACGTACTGGTGCAGCGTGCAGCCGGTGTGGCGCTTGAACTGGTGCATGAGGTAGGAGGGGCTGATGAAAAACTGCCTGGCCAGGCGCTCCACGCTCAGATCGCCCGTCAGGTTCTGGTTCATGTAGTCGAGCAGCTCGCTCATGCGCGGGTCGCTGCGCACCGAATCCTCGGCGGCGGGCGCCTGCCGGGTGAGCAGGCCGTTGAGCGTGATCAGAAACTGAATCAGATAGCTGTCGCACAGCAGCTGATGGCCGGGAAAGGTCGCCTTCTGGTTCTGCTCGATGGCGGTCAGCTTTTCCAGCAGCGCGCCCCGGCTGGCCGCGTCCGGGCGGAACAGGCCGCAGCGGCTCCTGAGCGGCCAGGCGAACACCTCGCACAGCACGTCATCCGAAAAGGAGCGCAGGAACGAATCGTTGATCCACAGGATGATGCGTTCATAGGTCTCCGAGGCGTCGAAGATCGACTGGTGAATCTGGTGCTCCGGGATGATCATCAGATCCCAGGGGCGCAGGGAATAGGTCTTGCCCTCCATGATGTAGGTCACGTGCCCCGACAGGCACAAAAGCACCTTGTGAAAGTCGTGGCAGTGGGTCTGAAAGTCCATGTCCCGCCGGTCGCTGGAATGGAACAGGCGATAGTTTTCGTGCAGGTACCCCCTGTTGCTTACAGTCTGCATGACGCACCTCCGGTCAGCGCTTTTTGCAATACTTCCTCTCCATTATACGCGATTTCTTGCGAAAAGACAAGCGGATATTACCCGCCTTGCGGTCCAGTTTGCCTTGGCGGAGGGTCTGCGGGGAGGCTTTTTTCGGAAGACGGCGAACGGCCAAAGAAGCGGCGATAGGCGCGGCTGAATTGGAAGACGTCCATGTAGCCGACGCTTCGGGCAGTTTCGCCGACGGGGCGCTGTTCGTCGAGGGCGAGGCGCGCCTGGCGCATGCGCAGTGCCTCGAGATACTGGCGCGGGGTCTGACCGTAGCGCTGCACGAACAGCGCGCGCAGGCGTGTGTCGCTCAGGCAGAGCGTCCGGCACAGCGAGGCGCAGCGGAAGGCGGGGTCGGCATACCCGGCGCGAATCAGCTCGGCGGCCTTTTCGGCGGGATCTGTCCGGGCAAGCCTGCTGCCCATCAGGCCGAACAGGGCATATAGCTCGGAAAGCGCCCGGCAGGTATCTCCCGGCGCGCGGCGGATCAGCGCCTGCGTCATCCGCCGGTGAATGCCCTCGAGGATTTCGACAGGCATCGCGGGCAGCGGCTCCGCCTGAGACCCTGCGCCGTTCGCCTGAAAGCAGAACAGCAGGTACTCGCTGTCCTCCAGGAATTCTACACGGTAGGTCGTTCCCCGAGGGATGAGCAGCGGGTGCGCAGGGTCGAGCGGCAGCTCCTGCTGCTCGGTACGCAGGATCGCCCGGCCGCTGACCGGCGCGTTGATGGCGGCGCAGCGGCGGTTCGCGATGCGTGTCACGTCGCCGGCGCGGCTGCGAAAGCGCAGAACCTCCTCAAGCTCAGTTATGTACAGGCTGTTCAGTTCCATTCCAGTCACCTCAGGCTCATTGTACGCGCCCGTTTTGCGCCTGTCAAGCAGCACCTGCGAAAACTGTTAATAAGCCGTGCGGAAAAGCTATGGATTTTGGGGAAAAACCATGATATAATCGAAGAAAAACGGCAAAGGAGCGAACGTATGCAGTACTACGACTACAACGACAGACTCGCGGTCAGGGATCAGCTGTTCACCCCGCTGCACGGCGTGCGGCTGACAGGCGGCCTGTTCAGGCAGGTCTTCGACAACAACATCCGCTTCACCCAGCGCCTGGAAATGGATCGGATGCGCTACTGGTTCGATGTGAAGCGCGGCCGCACCCCGCGCGCCGAGCGCTACCCCGGCCATTTCGAGGATAACCTGAAGGGACAGACCGCTTCGCAGTACCTGATGAGCGCGGGCAATGTGCTCCGGTGGGAGGAGTGCGAGCCGCTGCGCAAAGGCATGGAGGAAATCCTCGACTTCCTCGAGGACGGCGCGGAGCCGGACGGCTTCCTGATGCCGATCGACAAAAACCGCTTCGCCTTTAAGGAGTACCCGCATTATGTGCGCATCTGGCTGACCTACGGCCTGATCGCGGCGGCGCACGCGGGCAGCGAGCGGGCATACGCGCTGCTTCGCCGGTGGCAGGACTGGTTCAACCGGTGCCCTGACCTGCCGGTGATCAAGTACCTTGAGCTGGCGTTCCAGGGCGTGGTGGCCTCGCCCAGCGTGTACCTGACCGAGATCGGACGGCGCGAGGACATGGACGTGACCCGGCAGTACTACGAGGAGACCTGGCGCCTGGCACAGTTTATCGCCCGGGAACGCGACTGCGTGCATACGCGAAAGCAGCACGGCTACGAGCCGCACCCCCACGGCAGCGAGCTGGAGGGCTTCGAGGGCTACCTCGACCTGTACCGCTACAGCGGCGTGCCCTACATCCTCAACGCGGTCGAGGGCTGCTGGGAGCTGTACAAGCGCGACTGGCAGCATCCAGGCGGCGGCATCGTCATGTGCGAATTCGCCGACTATGCCCACCCCGGCTGCAATTACTTCTATAAGACCTATCACTACAACGAGCTGTGCTGCTCCTCGTTCTGGCTGCACCTGAACCAGCGGCTGCACAGGCTGTTCCCGGACGAGGAAAAGTATACCTTCGAGGTGGAGCAGTCGATTTATAACATTGCCATCGCCAACCAGAGCGGCGATACCGATATCCGTTACCTGGCGCTGCTGGACGAGCGCAAGCGGCCGCCGGTGCGCCTGAATCACTGCTGCGCGGGCGTGGGCACGCGAATCTTCGCCTCGCTGCCCGAGTACCTGTTCACCATGACGAGGGATACCCTCTCCTGCGACCTGTACGCCCCCTGCGAGCTGGACTGGGAGACCGATGAACAGGTCATCCGCGTGACCGAGGAAACCAACTTCCCTTATGAAGGCCAGATCCGCATGTCACTTTTCATGGAGCACGAGCAGGCCTTCACGCTGCGCCTGCGCATGCCGCTCTATGTGCGCGGCCCGGTCGAGGTGCGCCTGAACGGCCAGACGATTGCCCAGGGGCAGCCGGGCAGCTACTGCGTGATTTCCCGCACCTTCCGGCCGGGCGACGTCATCGAGTACTTCCTCGACCTGCAGTGGCAGGCCGTCAAATATCACGGCGACAACGAGGTGCCCGGCTATGAGCGCTATTCCTACCTCTACGGCCCGCTGCTCATGGCCGTCGTCGGCATGCGCAATCAGGAATTCGGCGTGGTCGTGCCCGGGCGGGGCGAGGATTTCCTCAGCCGCCTGATCCCGGCGAGTCAGCCGCTTCACTTCGCCGTTGACGGCGCGCCCGAGCTGTCTGTTGCGCCCTACCTCGAGCTGGAGCGCGAGGAATTCACCTGCTTCCCGATGTTCACAGTCTGATGGGAGGCGTCCTTACGGACTGGACGGAGTCGCCCTGAATAGTAGAATCCCCCCGGAGAATCTCCGGGGGATTCGCAGACTGTCGAAAAACCCCCGGAGAGCTCGAGAGGGTCGCAACCCTCTCGAACTTTCAATCGCGCCCAGCGGCGTGTACGGTGGGCACGGGTCGATTTTTGCGCCGGAAAATCTCATTTTCCAGAGCAAAAATCGTTTCCTTGCAG
>CAKUFB010000140.1 GCA_934647145.1 uncultured Clostridia bacterium | reverse complement strand
CCCCCCCCCCCCCCCCCCCCCCCCCCCCCCCCCCCCCCCCCCCCCCCCCCCCCCCCCCCCCCCCCCCCCCCCCGCGGCGGCGCAGCCGCCGCAGAAAAGGCTTGAATCTCCGCGTGACTTCTACTTTTCGTCTGAGGATGTGCCTTTGCGGCGGTAGAGCTTGCGCTCGAGCGACCAGATGCGCTCGGTGAAGCCGCCGGGCTGGGCGCTGCGCAGGGCGTGGTTCATCTCGTACATGCGCGCGTCCATGAGGTCGATTTCGTGCAGGATTTCGGCCTCGGGGAACATGGGCGGCTTGGGGCTGCCAAACTCGGGCAGGTCGTGGTGGGAGAGAATCATGTGGGAGAGCATCAGCTTGAGCTCCTCGTCCACGCCCACCTCGTCGCAGATGGCCTGAATCTCGCTCACGCCCTCGACCAGGTGGCCCAGCAGCATGCCCTCGACCGTATAGTCGGTAACCACGCCCATCTCGTCGGAGTTCATCTCGCTCATCTTGCACAGGTCGTGCAGGATCACGCCGGCGGCGAGCAGGTCGCTGTCCAGCGTGGGATAGACGGCGCAGACCGCCTCGGCCAGGCGCAGCATGGTGCTGGTGTGGTGCAGCAGGCCGCCCTTTTCGGCGTGGTGCAGCTTCTGCGCGGCGGGGAAGTACAAGATTGCGTCCCCGGCCATTTCAAGGCGCTTCGTCACGACCTGACGCAGGCCCTCGTCCTTCATCTTCGCCACGCGGTCGGTCAGCGCCCTGAGCATGTCCTCGGGCGGGTAGGGCGCGCAGGGCACGAGCAGGCTCATGTCCACCTGGTCGCGCTCCTCGAGCGGGCGCAGCTTGTCCACGCGCAGCTGCGGGCGGCCGTTGTATTCCAGCATCATCGCGCGTACCTTGACGACCTGGCCGCACCTGGGCGCGGGGGTATTTCCGTCCCACATCTTCGCGTTGACCTCGGCGGTGATGTCGGCCAGGGTCATATCCAGAAACTTGCTTCCGTTGGACGAGGTGCGCTGTTCGCCGCTCCTGACCAGCAGAAAGCCCTCGAACATTTGGTTTTTAATCAGGTGAGACAATTGCGTCTGCATATTATTCCTCCAAGCTGAAGATTACATGCCTCCATGATATATCAGCCAGCCCAAAAGATCAAGCACAATCAGGGAATAAAATTCGTGAAACGGTTCATCCTGAAGGTATCCCATGAACAGGGGGAACCGATGTGATGGCTAAACGCTTATTTGTCGCGCTTGTGCTGGCGGCCTGCCTGCTGCCCGGCCGCGCGAAGGCCTGTGAGACGGGCGAATATGTGCGGCTGCACGTGGTGGCCTGCAGCGACAGCGCACGGGATCAGGCGCTCAAGCTGTGGGTGCGCGACGGGGTGCGGGCAGTGAGCGCGTCGCTGCTGCGGGACTGCGGCAGCGCGGATGCGGCCTGGGAGACGATTCAGGAGAACCTGCCGCTGCTCGAGGGCACGGCGCGGCTGTTCGCGAGAGTGGGCGGTTTTTCGGGCAAGGTGCTTGCGCAGGCGGGTGAGTTCGAGTTTCCCGACCGCGTGTACGCGGGCGAGCTGGTGCCCGCGGGAACCTACCGCGCGGTGCGGGTGGTGCTGGGCGCGGGCGAGGGGCGCAACTGGTGGTGCGTGCTGTATCCCTCGCTGTGCGTGGATACGGAGACGCCGCCGGTATTTTACAGCGCGATCGGGCGCTGGATGCGCGGCGTCTTTCAGGAGGTGAGCGGGTGGCTGGCAGGAAACTGAGCCGGAGGGCAAAGTGGATTGCGCTGTGCGCGGCGCTGACGGCGCTTCTGGCGCTGTGGGGCGCGGCGCAGGCGGCGGTGGTGCTGGAGGTGGGCTCGAGCGGCGAAAACGTGGTCAGGGTACAGAAGCGCCTGATCCAGTACGGATACTTAAGCGGCACGGCGGACGGCAAATACGGCGAGGCCACCCGCGACGCGGTGATCTGGTTTCAGAAGCGCAACGGCCTGACCGCCGACGGCCGGGTGGGCGCGAAGACCGCCGCCGCGCTGGGCGTGACGCTGAGAGGCTCCGCGTCTTCCGCCACGACGGCCGGTTCGCAGACCAGCGCGAACCAGTACCTGCTGGCGCGACTGGTCTATGCCGAGGCGCGCGGCGAGAGCTACAAGGGCAAGGTGGCGGTGGCCGCTGTGGTGCTCAACCGCGTGCGCTCGTCCAGCTTCCCCAACACGCTCTCGGGCGTGATTTACCAGAGCGGGGCGTTCGAGTCGGTCATGAACGGCTCCATCTACAACACCCCGACGGACGACTGCCTGCGCGCCGCCCGGGAGGCCATGAACGGCTGGGATCCCACCGGCGGCTGCCTGTACTTCTACAACGCCCGCAACGTCTCCTCCAGCTCCTGGATTCTCACCCGCACCGTTCACACCGTCATCGGCAACCACTCTTTCGCGACGTAGGTCGGCAGTGCCGACGGCCACTAGCTGCCGGCAGGCTGAGCCTGCACCCACTTGCTTCCGCGGGTTCTATCGACGACTGTCGAGGCCCATCGATTGAAGGCCTCGAAGTCTGCGTGGTTCGAACCCCACCGCCTGTTTCACAGGCACCTCCCCTTTCAGGGGAGGCAGGGTGTGCGTCGTATAGGCTCTCCTGAAAGGGGAGCTGTCGCCGCAAGGCGACTGAGGGGTCTGCGGTCTGCATAGATGCTGTCGGTCGGACTTCCCGGCGTTCTCCCCCAATCGTTCCAATGGAGGTTTATGGCTATGAACAGAAAAGGCTGGCGTCCCGCCTGGTTCCTGAGCGTGCTGCTGGCGCTGAGCATCGCCTTTGCGGCCACGCAGGTCTGCCGCGTGAAGGCGCTGGAGAATCAGGTGGGCGCGGAGTACCAGCGCGCCTTTTATGAGACGGTCGAGCTGGTGGAGGGCATGGAAAGCGACCTGGAGAAGCTGATGGTGACCGCGTCGGGCGCGCAGGAGCAGAAGCTGCTGGGCGAAATCACCCGCCAGGCGCAGAGCATGCAGGTCAACCTTTCCTCACTGCCGGCCGATCTGCCGGTGGTCAGCGGCTCGATCAAGTTTGCCAACCAGGTGGGCGACTTCTGCCGCACGCTGGACAACCGCCTGAGCGCGGGCGGCGCGATCGGCGAGGCGGACGGCGAGACGCTGTCCGCGCTGCTGAGCGCCTGCGCCGAGCTCAAGGCGCAGCTGGGCGACATGGCGGCGGGCCTGAACACGGGCGCTCAGGTATTGACCCGCCGGGTGGACGCGGTGTCCCTGAACGATACCCAGCCGGCTGAGTCGCTGGTGACCTTCCCCACGCTGCTCTACGACGGCCCGTTTTCCGACGGCCGCGAGACGGATGGCCTGATCGCCCTGGACGACACACCCTGCGACTCGGCAGAGGCGCTTGAAAAGGCGAAATCGTTCATCGGCGAGGATCGGGTCAGCCGCGCCTTCCTGACCGGAGAGGGCGAAACGCCGGTGCCGGTCTGGGAGATCACCTGCTTTACCGACGACGGCATCCTGGTGCTGGCCGTGACCAAGCAGGGCGGCGCGGTGGTGTACATGCTGTGCGAGAGCGGCGTGGAGCGTGCCCAGTATACGGCGGCGGGCGTGATCGACCTGGCGCAGATTTTCCTCAAGCAGCAGGGCTTCGGGCTGATGGAGGTCAGCTACTGGCTGGCCGACGAGGGGCGGGTCATCGTCAACTTCGCCGCGCGGCAGGAGGGCGTGATCCTCTATCCCGACCTGATCAAGGTGCAGATGTCGCTGGCTACCGGGCGCGTGATCGGCTTCGAGGCGCTCAACTACCTGTCCAGTCACCGCACGCGCGAGGATCTGACGCCCGGGCTGACCGAGGCGCAGGCCCGCGAGCGGCTCAGTCCGCACCTGATCTGCGACAAGGCGCGCCTGTGCGTGATCCCGCTCGAGACCGGCGAGGCGCTGTGCTACGAGTGCCATACCCGCCTGGGCGAGGCCGAGTTCCTGATCTACATCGACGCGCGCACCGGCGACGAGCGGCAGATCTACAAGGTCATCTCGGACGAGGGCGGCACGCTGGTCGTATAGCGGGGAGGGGGTCCGGGGGAGGATACTCCCCCGGAGAGATCCGGCCGCAGCCGGATCGTTCCTGTGCTAAGGAGACTGCATTAAACGCAGGTTTTCGCGCAGGCGCGGGTCGTCCGGAGCCAGCTCGATCGCCCGTTGAACCGCCTCGACCGCCTTTTCGCGCAAGCCCAGGTGATACTCGGCCAGCGACAGCAGATCCCAGGGCAGCGCGCCCCAGCTTTCCGGCTCGGAGATATAGGTGTCGGGTCGGTTTTCGATGCGCAGGGCGCGCGTCATGCAGAAGGCCACGCCCGGCCAATCCTCGCGCGCGTAATACAGCCTGCCCAGCTCGACCCAGCCCTCGCGCAGGTGGGGTGCCGTCGCCGCCGCGTGAAGCAGACACCGTTCGGCCTGGCCAACCTGTCCCAGAGCCTGGTACGCGCGCGCCATGTAGCGGAAGGAAGCGCACTTTTCGTCTGCCCAGGCCGCCTCGGGCATGCGCAAGTGTCTCGTCAGCGTGTCGATGCACTCCCCGTATCGCCCGCGGAACAGGTACTCCCGCCCCAGGTAGTGCATGTTTCGGTCGTTGTGCGGATCCTCGCGCACGGCCAGCTCCAGAAGGGGCAGGTACTGAGCCCGGGACTTGCCGGGGTCGGCATGGTGCTCTACGCGCAGACCGGGCGCGCGCACGATCCTCGGCGAGTGGTCGCAGGAAAGCACCTCATGAACCGGATTGACCCAGCAATAGCCGTGACGCGCGTGAATCTTGCTCGCCCAGAAGGTCACGCCGTCACTGCCGTCCGGGTTGAACGACCAGACATAGCGGTACTCGAGCTGGTCGCAGTCGCGAAAAGCCTGCTCGATTGCCTGCCGCCAGCCGGGCGAGAGCGTCTCGTCCAGGTCGAGGCACACGCATGCGTCCGCATCCTCGCTGACCAGCGCAAGCGACCGGTTGCGCGCGGTATCGAACCGCCAGGGCGTGAAGCGCTCCTCATACACGCGGAAGCCTTTCCCGCGCAGCAGCTCGGCGCTGCCGTCCTGCGAGCCGGTGTCCACGACCACGACCTCGTCCGCGCCCTCGACGGTTTTCGCCCAGCGGTCAATGAACTGACGCTCGTTTTTGCAGATGGCATAGACCGCGATTTTCATTTGCGTCCTCCCTTCTTTTATGGAGAAGGGCCGTCGCGCGCGGCGGCGGCCCGTCTGTTCAGCCCACCCGCACGACGGTGAGGGCAGTGGTGTACTGTACGTCGTTCTGACCGTTCAGCGGCAGCAGGGTCAGGGAGTCGGTCGACCGGCTGCGCAGCGCCAGACTGGAACCCGCCGTCAGAGGCACGACTGTGGAGCCGGTCACCGTCTGGGAGAGGTTGGCGGTTGGAGCGTTGACGCCGGAAAGCGCATAGGTCGTCGCGCCGTCCTGAGAATCCAGGGAGATCATCAGGTCGCCCGCCGTAGGCAGCGTGCCCGAGACATGCCAGATGACCAGATACGTGCCGTCCGTGGCCACTGTGACCGCGTTGTTCGCCGCGTCGAAGGCCAGGTCACTGCCAACCAGGCGTACGTTGGCCATCGGAAGCACGGCTGCGGGCGCGATGACCGCCGTGCTGTTGGGCAGCTGGTTATAGAGCGCGGAGTTCAGCGTCGGGCCAGTCGGGCCGGTCGGGCCAACCGCACCCGTTGTACCCGTCGCACCCGCAGGGCCAGTGGGGCCGATAGGGCCGGTTTCACCCGTTGCACCCGTCGCACCCGCAGGGCCAGTGGGGCCGATAGGGCCGGTTTCACCTGTTGCGCCTGTCGCGCCCACAGGGCCCGCAGGGCCGGTCGGGCCGGTTTCACCTGTTGCGCCTGTCGCACCAGCAGGGCCCGCAGGGCCAGTGGGGCCAATCGCACCTGTTGCGCCCGTCGCACCCGCAGGGCCAGTGGGGCCAGCCGGGCCAGCCGGGCCAACCGCGCCTGTTGCACCCGTCGCGCCCACAGGGCCAGCGGGGCCAGCCGGGCCAGTGGGGCCAGTTTCACCTGTTGCGCCTGTCGCACCCGCAGGGCCAGTGGGGCCGATAGGGCCGGTTGCACCTGTTGCGCCCACAGGGCCAGCGGGGCCGGTCGGGCCAATCGCGCCTGTCGCACCTATCGCGCCAGCCGGGCCAACAGGGCCGGTGGGGCCCATGGGGCCGGTCGGGCCGGCGGGGCCGATCACCGGGGGAATGGGCGGCGGAAGAGGGCCTCCGCAGCCGCAGGGGCGGTTCACCGGAGGAATGGGCGGCGGAAATGAGCCTCCGCAGCCACAGGGGTGGGTCATCGGAGGAAAGCAGGGCATGTGCATGCACCTCGAATAAAAAAGTCGGGCAGGCATACCGCCCGCCCCACATAGTATGTTTCCACAGCCTGCCGTGCTACCGCTTCTCCGACGGGTCGTGCGCCTCGTCCGCAGGCGCTTCCTCTTCTGCCGGTATCTCGGAGTCAAAGTTCGGCGTCAGCCAGTCCGTTTTTTTCAGCGCCTGCAGCGCTTCACGGCTGATAACCGTGTCCGTGCCCAGGCAGTCCTTGCATCGCGCACCGCACTGGGGGCACACGCAGCCTTTTTCCAGTCCCTCGGATTGCGCCATGTACGCGCCGCAGACGGGACAACCGCATCTCATCAAAATCTCTCCCTTTCCGTGTTCAGCTCCCGTTATTGTACTCCCAGACGGAAGCGTTGTAAAGGAATATTATCGCAACAATGTTACGAAATAAATCCGAATGTTCGGAAGAAAAAAGAGGGGCGGAGCGCATGAATTGGATGATTATAATAGGTAGGAATATTGTGAGAAAAAGGTTTGACAAAGCGGGGATTCTTTGGTATACTAATCAAGCCGTCGAGCGAGGGGCGCGCGAGCGAGGCTCTGGCGAGACGGGAGCGATCCTTGAAAACGATATAGAGAAGAATGACAGATAACAGTCAGATTCTGAAGAGCGAAACGCC
>CAKUFB010000139.1 GCA_934647145.1 uncultured Clostridia bacterium | reverse complement strand
TCCTCGTCGCGGAAGCAGGGGGCGATCTGGAAATAGCGGTCGAAGCCGGAGGTCATCAGCAGCTGCTTGAACTGCTGCGGAGCCTGCGGCAGGGCGTAGAACTTGCCGGGATGGATGCGGGAGGGCACCAGGTAGTCGCGCGCGCCCTCGGGCGAGGAGCTGGTCAGGATGGGCGTGGTGATCTCCAGGAAGCCGTGATCGGTCATGCTGCGGCGCAGGTCGGAGACGATCTGGCTGCGCAGCACGATCTTGCTCTTGACCGCCGGGTTGCGCAGGTCGAGGTAACGATAGCGCAGGCGGGTGTTTTCGTCGGCCTCGCGGGAGCGATTGATTTCGAAGGGAAGCTCGTTGTAGATACACTTGCCCAGCAGCTCCGCCTTTTCAGGCACCACCTCGATTTCGCCGGTGGGCAGCTTGGGGTTCTTGCTGGAGCGCTCGCGCACGACGCCGGTCACGGAGATGGTGGACTCGCAGTTCAGGCCCTTGATGAAGGCCATGATTTCGTCGTTGTTCTCCACCACGATCTGGGTCGTGCCGTAGAAGTCGCGCAGGATCACGAAGGCCAGCGTGCTGCCGACCTCGCGGACGTTTTCCATCCAACCGACCAGAGTGACCTTCTTTCCGGCGTCGGACAGGCGCAACTCGCCGCAGGTATGGGTTCTGGACTGGAACATGCTCACTTACCTCTATCCGTTCATAGTCTTTTGAAACACGGGCAGGCACTCTGACAAAGCGCCTGTTCACACCCGATTATTATCACATAAACCCGGCCGCTTGTCAACCGCGCCCGGGTAATTTTCGCCCGAAAAGCGGCGGTTTTACGCCCCGAAGCGCAGCAGGCAGAAGCCCAGCAGCTCGATGGCGGTCGCGACGCCCAGCCCGAGCGCGTAGAGCGTGTGGGGCAGCTCGCAGAGGGTGCGGTGGATGACGAGCAGCGCCAGGTACAGCGCGAAGCCCGCGACGATCCACAGATAGGGGTTGAGCCAGTTCATGAGACGCCTCCGAAAAATATCATCAGGTACACTCCGAGCGCCTCGGCGGCCACGCAGACAAGGCACAGGGGAAGCTCCGCGCGCGCGTCCAGGCGCTCCCTTCTGCGAAGCAGCCGCACGGCAAGATACCCCGCCAGGCCGATCGCCGTCATCAGCGCGCCGATCCCCTTCACTTTTTGCGGTTGAACTTCTTGATCTTCGAGAAGTCCAGCCGGTTTTCGGTGTGGTGAATCAGGCGGGAAATGTTCGAGCGGTGGCAGAAGATCGCCAGGCAGGCGGCCAGGATCGAGAAGACCACGTAGGGCGTGTCGGACGCATGAAAGCAGATCACCAGCACCGGGTAGAGCACCGACGTGGTCAGCGAGGCGACCGACATGTACCGCGTCAGCACCAGCACCAGCACCTGAACCGCCAGCACGATCAGCGCGAACAGCGGCTCGGTCGCCAGAATGATGCCCAGCGAGCAGGCCATGCCCTTGCCGCCCTTGAAGCCGAACAGCACCGGCCAGTTGTGGCCCAGCAGCACCGCCACAGCGCCCACAATCCAGCCGATTTCGCCGGCAATCGCCCGGCCGATGACCACCGCGAGCACCGCCTTGAGCACGTCGCCCGCCAGCGTCAGCAGCGAGGGCACCCAGCCCAGCGTGCGCATGACGTTGGTGGTGCCGGCGTTGCCGCTGCCGTGCTGGCGGATGTCGATCTGGGCGGTCAGCTTGCCGATCAGCAGGCCGGTCGAGATATTCCCCAGGAAATAACAGATCACCGCAATGAGCAGATACTTGAGCCAGATCACGACTGACACCTCCAATTACTGATCGTCGGTTTTCCTTTCACGCAGGATAAAGCGCAACGGCGTGCCCTCGAAGCCGAAGCTCTTGCGGAAGTGGTTCTGCAGGTAGCGCTCGTAGGAGAAGTGCATGAGCTTCTCGTCGTTGACGAAGAACACGAACGTCGGGGGCTTGACGCCCTGCTGCGTGGCGTAGTAGATCTTGAGCCTGCGGCCCGAGGTGGCCGGGGGCTGAAGCGCGGCCTGCGCGTCGGTGAGGATGTCGTTGAGAAGTCCAGTGGTGATGCGCCGCGTGGCCTGAGCGTAGACCGAGCGCACCATCTCCATGAGCTTTTGACACCGCTGGCCGGTCAGCGCGGACAGATAGAGGATGGGCGCGTAGTCCATGAACTTCAGGCTCTCGCGGATCGTCTTCGAAAACTCCTCCATCGTGCCGGTGTCCTTCTCGACCGCGTCCCACTTGTTGACCACGATGATGGCCGCCTTGCCCTGCTCGTCAATATAGCCGGCGATTTTGCTGTCCTGCTCGCTCACGCCCTGCGTCGCGTCGATGAGCAGCAGCGCCACGTCGCACCGGTCGATCGCCGCCAGCGAGCGCACCACCGAGAAGCGCTCCAGCGACTGATATTCGATCGACTTGCGCTTGCGGATGCCGGCCGTGTCGATGATGACGAAGCGCTCGCCGCCGTCCTCGAACTCGGTGTCGATGGCGTCGCGCGTCGTGCCCGCGATGTCGGAGACCATCACGCGCTCCTGACCCAGTATGCGGTTGGTCAGCGAGGACTTGCCCACGTTGGGGCGGCCCACCACGGCGATCTGCACCGGCGCATTGGGGTCTTCCTCCTCCTCGGGGTCGGGGAAGTGGCTGCACAGCTCCTCCAGCAGGTCGCCGATGTTCATCAGGTTCACGCTGGAGATGCCGATCGGGTCGCCAAGGCCCAGCTGGTAAAAGTCGTACACGTCGTTGAACTGGCCCACGCTGTCGATCTTGTTGACCACCAGCATGACCGGCTTGCCGCTCCTGCGCAGCATGTCGGCCACCGTCTCGTCGTCGGCGGTCAGGCCCTGCCGCCCGTCCACGAAGAACAGGATCACGTCGCAGGTTTCGATGGCGATTTCGGCCTGGCGGCGCATCTGCCTGAGCAGCGGATCGTCGCTGGCGGGGTCGATGCCGCCGGTATCGATCAGCGTGAAGGAATAGTTCTGCCAGGTGCAGTCGGCGTACACGCGGTCGCGGGTCACGCCGGGGGTGTCCTCGACGATGGCGATGCGCCGGCCGGCCATTTTGTTAAAGAAGGTGGACTTGCCCACATTGGGCCGTCCCACGATTGCAACCAGGGGCTTTGCCATGGAAAAGTTACCTCATCTTTCCGCGCCGGAGACCGGCGCGTTTTTTCTCCGGGCGATTCAGGCGTGCAGTATCGCCTCGAGCAGCTCGTCGCCGTGCGTGCCCACCTTGACGATTGGCCTGCCCAGCCTTTGGCGCACCTCGCTCAGCGTCATGTCGTCCAGAAACACGTCCTCGGTCTCGCGCAGCATGCGCTCGGTGATGAGCACCTTGTCGCAGGGATAGTCCTTGAGCGCGCGAATCAGGTCGCCGCCGGTCAGAAGGCCGGTCACGGTGACGCTGGGGCCGAAAAAGCGATTCTCGATGGGGATGACGTCGATCCTCACGCCCGGAATGCGCAGGGGAGAGAGCAGCGCCTCGAGGATCGGCCCGGCCGACACGCCGGTGGCGATGACCAGATGCGCGGGGCGGGCGGAGGCAAGGTCGGCGTACTCAAGCGCCTCATCGAACTCCGTGCGCAGCAGGCGAACCAGTCCCACGCCGTTTTCGATCTGGTCGTAGTCGCCGTAGAACGAGTCGGGCGGCACGTCGCGCCCGGCCTGCAGGTAAAACTCGTCCGACGGATAGACGAACACCGTGTCAAACTCGCGCAAAAAGCGCTCCTGCCAGATCTCGGCCGCGTCGATCACCGCGGCGGCTTCTTCCCGGGTGTATTTGCGCAGCGGGCACAGCCCCTCGCGGTGTCCGGTCAGGCCCACCGGCACCAGCGCCAGCGACCGGCAGCAGGGCCAGAGCGCCGCCAGATCCTCGACCGTCTTTTCAAGAACCTTGCCGTCGTTGATGTTCGGGCAGAGCACCGCCTGGGCGTGAAACTGGATGCCGCCCTCGCGCAGGCGGCCAAGCTGCCCCATGAGCTTCGCGCCCAGTCCCTGGCCCAGCAGCCTTGCGCGCAGCTCCGGCTCGGTGGCGTGTACCGAGATGTACAGCGGCGAGGCGTGCCGCGCGACGATGCGCTCCAGCTCCTGATCGGACACATTGGTCAGCGTCACGTAGTTGCCCATCATCATCGACAGCCGCCAGTCGTCGTCCTTGACGCGCAGCGTCGGGCGCACGTGGTCGGGCAGCTGGTCGACGAAGCAGAACATGCAGTGGTTCACGCAGTCGCGCACGCGGCTCATCAGCTGGCTGTCGAACTTCAGGCCGAGCGGCTCGTACTCGTCCTTTTCCAGCTCGTAGACGATTTCCTCGTCGCCGCGCCGGGTCATCAGGCTCAGTTTTTCCGTGCAGCAGAAGGCCTGGTAGTCCAGCCAGTCCACGACGTTCTGCCCGTTGATGGAGAGCAGGTAGTCGCCCGGCTTCACGCCCAGCTGATCGGCAATGCTGTCCTTTTCCACTTCACAGATGATGTGCTGCATGACGCGTCTCCGTTTCAAAAGTTACTATCCGTATCCAATATATATTATGACCCGTTTTCGCCCGTCCGTCAAGGCCGCTTCTGTGAAAAACCTTGGCGAAACCTTGACAAAACGCCTGTTTTCCGCTATACTGAAAGAAACGGCGGGCAGAAGCTCGCCCGGACGGGCCGTGTCCCGCGGAAACGATGAATCAGACGAAAGAGCACCTCCCATGCGAAGAATCGCGAGGGGGCGCTTTTTGTTGTTGAAAAACAGGCGCCAGAAGGCCGAAAAAAGGAGTATTGTCCCATGCAAAAGATCCGTACCCGCAACCTGGTGCTTGCCGCGCTGTTCCTGGCGCTGGCGCTTCTGCTGCCCTTCCTGACCGGCCAGATCCCGCAGATCGGAAAGATGATTTCTCCGATGCACATCCCGGCCTTCCTGTGCGGCTTCGTGTGCGGCTGGCCGTACGCGCTGGCGGTGGGCTTCATCGCGCCGCTCCTGCGCAACCTGCTGTTCCATATGCCGCCGCTGTTCCCGACCGGCGTGTCGATGGCGTTCGAGCTGGCGACCTATGGCGTGGTCGCGGCGATCTGCTATCGCAGACTGCCCCTGAAGCGCGTCGCGAGGCTCTACGTCTCGCTGCTCATCTCGATGGTCGCCGGGCGGCTCGTCTGGGGCCTGGTCAGGCTGATTATCGCGGGCCTGACCTCCTCGAGCTTCACCTTCAGCGCGTTTCTGAGCGGCGCGCTGCTCACGGCGGTGCCGGGCATCGTGTGCCACCTGATCGTGGTGCCGCTCGTGGTGCTGGCGCTTGAGCGGGCGCACCTGATTGAGGAGTAAATCGAGCGGAAAAACTGACATTTGAGCGCCGGAATCGCGGAATTCGGGCGCTCTTCTCTTGCGCATGCGGGCGCGCTCTGGTAGAATACAATTGTCCGAAAGAAAAAAGCGACGAACGAAAGGAGAAAGAACCATGGAAACCATCCTCACCATCCTGGGTATCCTGATCGCCCTGTTTCTGCTGCTGCTGGCGCTGGGCTACCTCAAGGCCCCGCCGGACACCGCCTATATCATCTCCGGCCTGGGCAAGCGGCGCATACTGATCGGCCGCGCGGGCTGGCGGGTGCCCTTCTTTGAGCGGGTGGACAAGCTGTCGCTCAAGGTCATGCAGGTGGACGTGAAGACCAGCGAGGCCGTGCCCACCAACGAGTTCATCAACGTCTCGGTGGACGGCGTGGCCAACATCAAGATTTCCTCCAACCCCGAGCTGCTCAAGCGCGCCGCCGAGTCCCTGCTGGGCATGAAGCAGACCGAGCTCATCAGCCTGGTCACGCAGGTGCTGGAGGGCAACATGCGCGAGATCGTCGGCTCGGTCGGCCTGAAGGAAATGGTGCAGGACCGCCAGGGCGTGGCCAAGAAGATCACCGAAAACGTCGTGCCCGACATGGAAAAGCTGGGCATCGAGGTGGTCAACTTTAACATCCAGAACTTCAAGGACAGCGCCGGCACCATCGAGAACATGGGTATCGACAACGTGGAGCAGATCCGCAAGAACGCCCAGATCGCCAAGGCCAACGCCCAGCGCGACATCGCCATCGCCACCAGCAAGGCGCAGGAGGAGGCCAACGCCATCAAGGTCGAGGCCGAAAAGAAAATCGCCGAGCAGAACGCGCAGCTGGCCGTGCAGCAGGGCGACATGAAGGTGCTGGCCGACACCAAGCGCGCCGAGGCCGACGCGGCCTACTCCATCCAGCAGGAATCTCAGCGCAAGACCATTGAGGTCGCCAAAACCAACGCCGACATCGCCCGCCGCGAGAAGGAGGCCGAGCTGGCCGAGAAGGACATCGCCCTCAAGGAGCGCCAGCTGGACGCGGACATCCGCAAGCAGGCCGACGCGATGAAGTACAAGGCCGAGAAGGACGCGGAGGCCGACCTGATCCGCCGCCAGAAGGAGGCCGAGGCGCAGAAGTACGAGGCCATCCAGCAGGCCGAGGCCCGCAAGGCCGAGGCGGAGGCCCTGCGCTACGCCATGGAGCAGGAGGCCGCCGGTATCCGCGCCAAGGGTCTGGCCGAAGCGGAGGCCATCGAGAAGAAGGCGGAGGCGCAGCGCAGGATGGGCGAGGCCTCGATCCTGGACATGTACCTGCAGGCCCTGCCCGAGGTGGTCAAAAACGCCGCCAGCCCGCTCGCCCAGACCGACAAGATCGTCATGTACGGAGACGGCAACGCCACCCGCGTGGTGCGCGACGTGATGAACAGCGCCAGCCAGATCATGGAGGGCATGCGCGAGTCCACCGGCATCGACCTCAAGCGCGTGCTCGAGCGGCGCGCCGCCCTGAAGGATGAGCCGAAGCCTGAGACGGAAGCCTGATAAACGACCGGCAGCCGGCGTCCTCCGGAAGGGGGACGCCGGTCAGCTTGTCAAAAAAGGTTTTGAGAAGCTGGTGGACGGGGAAGCACGCTCCCCGGCCAGGTGCCGCGGCTCAAATCTACGATTTGAGCCGTCGGCAGTTTC
>CAKUFB010000138.1 GCA_934647145.1 uncultured Clostridia bacterium | reverse complement strand
TGATTCAAGCGGCCGGGGTCTGCGTGTTTCCGAAGCCCCGAGGCAGGCTGAGCCTGCACGCACCTGCTGCCGCCGGGGGAGGCTCCGCTGCGCTTCGCGCTCCCCCGGACCCCCACCGAAGTTTGTCCGCTCGCCGGCCGGGCGCAGTTTTTCGCTCGCAGCGCATCAGTCGGCCACCCGGCGCTCGTTGACCAGCATGCCGGCGTTTCGCGGCGCGTGGAACAGGCTGGTAAACCGGTCGCACTTGCACAGAAACAGGTAGTAGATATTCAGTCCCGAGCCGTGCAGCGTCTCGAAATTTCCCTGTCCCTTCGAAATCAGCACGTCGGCCCGCTCAAGCAGCGCCTTCGCCTCGTCGCTGATGTCGGGCAGCGAGGTGCCGGTCGCGTTGTCGCCGTTGCCCACGCATTTTGCCACGCCGCACAGACCGCACTCCCGCGCGTCCTCCATCGTCGCGTCGTTCATCGCCTCGCGCCCGCGCACCAGCACGGTCATTTCAAGGTGCGGATAGCGCGCCTTCAGCTGCTCGACGGCCAGCTTGTCCAGTACCACCTCGCCGCAGTTGTCGGTCAGGTAGACCAGGCGGTTCGCCCCCTCGAGGTCGCGCTTCAGGTTCGCGTACTCGACCGGGTCGAGCGGATGCTCCTGCGCCTGCTCGAGCAGCTGATTCATCAGGCTCTCGCTGAGCGCCGCGCCCATGGTGAAGTCAATGTAGTTGGCCGCGCGCGAGATGCAGATGGCCGCCTCCACCGGATCCTCCGATCGGGCGATGCGCTCGCGAATCGCGTCCTCCTGCGCCATGATCAGGCGGTTGTAGTGGCTTTTTTCCGGGCCGTAGTGGGTCTCGACCGCAAACGTCCGGTCGAAGGCCGCCTGAATCCGGGCGTAGATCACCGGCGCGGTCAGTCCCTCCCGCACGCCGCAGGAAATGAGCTGCATGACCTCGCACAGGTATTCGGTCTTTTTCTCTTTCTCCGGGCACGCCTTCACCCGGTCGTACTGCTGCGCGTACAGGCAGTTGACGCACGTCGCATCCGCTTTCATTTGATCGTATCCTCCCCGTTCATCAGCTCGCGGTAGTCGGTAAAGTATCGATCGCACAGGCGCAGGATCTCCGGCTTGTCCGGCCTTGCGAAGGAGTCCTCGATCGCGTACACGCGAAAGCCCGCCGCCTTCGCGCCCTTCATCGAGTAGAGCGCGTCCTCGAACATGACGCACTCGGAGGGCTGCGCGCCCTGCTCCCTGGCCAGGCGCAGGAAGTACTCAGGCCGATCCTTGGTCATTTCCTCGCCGAAGTAGCCAAAGTCCATCCGCTCGGCCAGGCGCAGCCGCTCAAGCGCCACCTCGGCCATGTCCTGTCTGGTCGCCGTCGCCACGCCCACGCGCACGCCCTGCGCCCGGAGCGCGTCCAGGTACTCGAGAATGCCCGGCCTGAGCTGCACGTCCGTCGCGTAGTGGCGCACGATCAGGCGGGAAAACGCCTCCCAGACGTCGTCCTTGCTCATGCCCAGCGCCCGGCCGTAGGTCTCGCAGATCGCCTCGCAGGCTTTGCGCGCGTAGACCTTTTCCTCGCTCAGGTGCGTGAGGGCGGCGGGCATCTTAAGGCCCCGCTCCGCCAGGAATTCCTGATAGGCGTTTCGCCAGTAGATCATCGAATCGATCATCGTGCCGTCCATGTCAAAGGCGGCGACCTTCTCGCGTAAGAGCATATTCCCTCCCATATACCCTATAATCCGTGTTCGTCGCGCAGTTTCTGCGCCAGCTCGCCCAGCCTGCGAATGCGCTTGTTGACCGCCGACTTGGCCGCGGGCGGATCCATCAGCTCGCCCAGCTGGCTGAGCGTCGCGTCCGGGCTGGCGATACGCGCCTCGGCCGCCTGGCGAAGGGATGCGGGCAGCTTGCCAAGCCCCAGGTACTTCTCGACCACCGCGATGTCGTCCAGCTGCTGAGCGGCCGCCCGCACCGTCTTGTCGGTATTGAAGTCGTCGCAGATCATCTGCCGGTTCAGGTCGTTTCGAAGGCCCTTCATGATGCGCACGTTTTCAAACGTCAAAAGCGCGCTCGACGCGCCCAGCACGCCCAGCAGCGTCTCCACGTCCTCGCTCTTTTTGACGTAGACGATCTGCTGGCTCTTCCGCGCGGAAATCCTGGCCCGCACGTCCCACCGGGCGATCAGCTCCTGCAGTGTCTTCGCCTGCTCCTCGTCCGGGGCGGCGAACTCGAAGTGATACGCCTTTTCAGGCTGACTGATCCAGCCGCAGGCCAGGAACGCGCCGCGCAGGTACGCCCTCCGGCAGCACGCCCGGGAAAGAATCGCCCGCCCCGGCCGCATCCGGATGCCCAGCAGCTGCCTGGGGTCGAGCAGCCCCAGCCTGTTTAGCAGACTCGCCGCCTCCTCGCCCTCCAGCTGCAGCTGGTAGCGGATGTGCTCGCCCCGCTGGTTGCTGCGCACGGCGCGGATTTCGGGCGCGAGGGCAAAGGCGCGCTTGAGCTGCGTGAAGCAGTAGCGCACCACCGCGGCGTTCTCGCTGCCGAAGGTCAGCCGGTACCTGCCCAGTCCGCACAGCGAAATGCTGCCCGATAACAGTAAAAGCGCGGTCAGCTCGGCTCCGGCGCAGCAGTCCTTCTGAATGGGGCTGCTCATCAGTTCGCTTTTGACGTCGGCTGTATAGGCCACTTCAGTCCACCCCGCAGATTCTCACTTCGGTTTCAAGGCGCACGCCGCTTTGCGCGTACACCCTCTCCTGCACGTACTCAATCAGCCTGAGCAGGTCGCTCGCGGTCGCCCCGCCCCGGTTGATCAGAAACCCGGCGTGCTTCTCGCTCACCTGCGCCCCGCCGATCGCGTAGCCCTTGAGCCCGGCCTGCTCGATCAGCGCCCCGGCAAAGTACCCCTCGGGCCGCTTGAACGTGGAACCCGCGCTCGGGAAGGACAGGGGCTGCTTTTCGCGGCGGCGGCGGTTCAGCTCATCCATCGTCTCGGCGATCTCGGACGCGTCGCCCTCTTTGAGGTCGAGCACGGCCGACAGCACGATTCCGCCCTCGCGCAGCAGGCGGCTCGTACGATAGCCCATGGCCAGCTCCTCGCGCGAAAGCGTCCTCACCCCGCCGTCCATCAGAACCGTCGCCTCCCGCACCACCTGGGACAGCTCGCCGCCGTACGCGCCCGCGTTCATCGCCAGAGCGCCGCCCAGGCTGCCCGGGATGCCCGAGGCAAACTCCAGCCCGGTCAGCGAGGCCTGAAGCGCCGCCCGGCTGACCTGCGAAAGCGGCGCGCCCGCCTGCGCCCGGATGGAATTCCCTTCGACCGATATGCCCGACATCGGCCCGGCCAGCTTGATCACCAGCCCGCGCACGCCGCCGTCGCGTACCAGCAGGTTCGAGCCGTTTCCGATCACCAGGCACTCCTCGCCCGCCTCGCGCGCCAGCTCCGTCGCCCGCTGAAGCTCCTGGGCGCTTTCGGGCAGGAACAGCACGTCGGCCGGCCCGCCCACGCGGAAGGTCGTATGGCGGGAAAGCGGCTCGTTTTCCAGCACGCGCTCCCCCGGCGCAAGGGCATGCAGCTTTTCGATGTTCATACAGCGATCCGTCCTTTATCTGACAATCCATTCTATTATACCCGAAAGCCGCGCGAATTGCAACGCCGCGCTTGAAGTTAATACAGCGGCGCGGTATAATAAACGCATCGAACACAAAGCGAGGATTTTCCATGCGAAAACATCTGGTGCCGGAGCGCGTGCCGGCCATGCCGCTTTCCGCCTATCTGCGCCGCGCCTTCCCCCGCATTCCGGCTTCTCTGCTCAAGGAGACGCTGAAAAAGCGGGACGTGCGGGTAAACGGCGTGAAATCTGACGGCCAGGCGAGCGTGCGCGGCGGCGACGAACTGACCCTTTACCTGCCCGATAAATACCTGTCCGCCCCGCTGCGCATCCTCTACGAGGACGAGCGCATGCTGGCGGTGGAAAAGCCGGCCGGCGTGCCGGTCGACGGAGACGCGGACAGTATCGGCGCGGACACCATGCTCGCCCGCCTGCGCGCCTATTGCCCCGCCGCGAGCCTTGCGCACCGGCTGGACGCGGGCACCGGCGGCGTGCTGCTGGCTGGAAAGACCGGGGAGGGCCTCGCATGCCTGCTGGACGCGTTCAAAAACCACCGCGTCGAAAAGACCTACCTGTGCCTGGTTCGCGGCGCGCCCAATCCGCCGCAGGCCGACAGAAAGGCGTTTCTTCTCAAGGACGCGGCCTCGGCTCATGTGCGGATACTGAATGCGCCCGCGCCCGGCGCGCTGTCGATCGAGACCCGCTATCGCCTGCTCGAGGCGCGCGGCGACATGAGCCTTCTCGAAGTGCAGCTCGTCACCGGCCGCACGCACCAGATTCGCGCCCACCTGAGCGCTCTGGGCTATCCGCTGCTGGGCGACGACAAGTACGGCGACCGCGCCTTCAACCGCGCCCATCACGCCGCGCAGATCGCGCTGTGGTGCGCCCGGCTGCGCCTCGACGGCCTGACCTTTGAAAGCCGCCCGCCGTTTGCATAACCGCGCCTCCCGCCGCCGTATAATCTGGCAAGCGGAGGGAGGTTTTTCGCATGATCAGAGAAGACTACCGGCGCGCGCTCATCATGCTGCGCAGTCTCAGGCCGGGCGTAAGCGGCCATGTGCGTCTGGAGCGGCGCACGCTCTTTGCCACACTGCAGTTCACCGTCAGCGGCACGGACGGCACGCCGCTTCAGGGCTTTTTGCTGGGCCGGGTCAACGGAGAGTGGCGGGGCGCGGCGCTGGGCGCGTTCGGCGCGCCCAGGTACGGCCAGGCCGGCCTGACGGTCAGGTTCGACCCGCGCAATATACAGGGGCTGACGCTCGAGCAGTACGCCCTGGTCGGGGTGGCCGCGCAGACGGCGCAGGGCGACGCGCTCCTGCTCTTCGGCAATCTGAACGGCTCAATCGAGTGTACGCTGGCGTGTGTTCAGGCCGAATGCGCCCGCCTGTTCGGAACGACCGCGCAGGACGTTCCGCCTGAAGCGAACGCTCTGCCCGAAGTGGACAATCCGCCCGAAGCGGACGATCCGCCCGAAGCGGACGATCCGCCCGCGGCGAACAGTCTGCCCGAGCCGGAACCGGCAAAAGGCGGCGGCGCGCCCGAGGAGCAATCCGCGCAGCCCGAGGAGGAGCCGGCCGCAGACGATCTGGATTCACCCGCGCCCGAGGCGCTTCAGCCCGAGACGCCTTTCTCGGACGATTCGCCGCCCGAAGCCGACGCGCTGGACGCGCCCGCGGCGTCTGACGAGACGGATGAAGCGTTCGACGCGCCCGCCCAGTCCGGCGAGGCACAGGCGCAGTCATCGGACGATTCGCCGCCTGAAGCCGACGCGCTGGACGCGCCCGCGGGCGAAGCGCAGGCTCGAGCCCGCCTGGCGCTGAGCGAATGCGCCTGGCCCGAGGCCCTGCAGGAGCTGCGCGCCTTCTTTGAGACGGAGGAGCCGGTCGACGAGGGCGTTCCCCTTGACGGCTACGCCTTCGCGCGCGCTAACCTCGCCTGCGTCGCCGGGGCCGAGTACTGCCTGGTCGGCGTGCGCGCGCAAGACGGGCGCGTCGATTCGGTCTGCTACGCCGTGCCCGCCGCTTCCGGCGAGGTCGAGCCGCCCGCGGGCCTTGAGAGCTACCGCCGCGAGGGCGACTACTGGGTCTACTGTCAGGACATTTCATGGGACAACGAAGAATAACGAAAGAGGCTGCATCGCATGAACGAACGGATGAAACGGGCGCTGTGCGCGCTGCTGACCGTCGCTGTGCTCTTCGGCGCGACCGGCTTTCTGCTGTCTCCCGAGGGCAGCCGCCGCGGAATCGACATGGAAAGGCGCGCCGCCCTGCCTGAGGTCACGCAGCCCGCGCTGCCTTCTCCCAGCCCCGCGCCCGACGCGTCTGAAGCATCCGACTATACAGGCAACAAAAACTCGCGCGTGTTCCACCGGCCGGACTGCTCCTCACTAAGCCGCACCGCCGCGGAGAACAGAGTGTCCTTTGCCGCCCGCCAGGACGCGCTGGACGCGGGCTATACCCCCTGTCAGCGGTGCAATCCCTAATCTGCGCCGCGGCCGCCCCTTTTCGCGAACGCGCGGAGAGATGGGCGGCTTCTTTGCGCCGCATCGCTTTGACAAAACGCGCCCGCCGCGCTATAATAGAGGTAGCAAACTGAACGGAGGAACAAAACAATGCTGAACCTGAATGAAACCCGCGCCTGGGTGCGCGAAGAGCTGGCGCGCTGCGTCGACTTCTGGCTGAAAAACGGCATGGATCGCGAGCACGGCGGCGTGTACACCTGCCTGGACCGCGAGGGCAAAATCTACTCGACCGACAAGAGCGTGTGGATGCAGGGACGCTGCGCCTGGATCTTCGCCTACCTGTGCCATGTCTACGGCACGCGGCCCGAATGGCTCGAGGCCAGCCGCTCCTGCCTGGACTTCATGGAGAAGTACTGTATCAACCGCGCGGCGGGCGACCGGATGTACTTCACCGTGACTGCGGACGGCAGGCCGCTTCGCCAGCGCCGCTACTGCTTCTCGGAGGGCTTCTACGCCATCGCCAACGCCGAGTACTACGGCCTGACCGGCGATGCGGAGTGCCTTGAGCGGGCGAAGCGCGCCTACGAGCTGATCTGGCAGCTCAACAACGGCCTGATCGCCGACCCGACCGGCCTGGGCCCCAAGACCATTCTGGAGACCCGTACCGGCCGCGCGCTGGCAGACCCGATGATCTACCTGAACATCTCCTCGGTGCTGCGCCGGGTCGATCCGGAGAATTCCGCGCTCTACGACGCGCGCAGCGAGCAGTGCGTACACGACATCCTGACCTATCACCGCAAGAAGGACATGCACTGCACGCTGGAGAGCGTCGGCCCGAACGGCGAATTTATGGGCGACGTGACCGCCGGCCGCGTGGTCAACCCCGGCCACGACATCGAGTGCAGCTGGTTCATGATGGAATACGCCAACTACAAGGGCGATCAGGCGCTGCATCAGGAGGCCGAGTCCATCT
>CAKUFB010000137.1 GCA_934647145.1 uncultured Clostridia bacterium | reverse complement strand
TTGATGGCGCCCTCGGCGGCGGCGAAGGACTCGTGGCCGGCCAGGAAGGCGAAGCACTCGGTCTCCTCGTCCAGCAGCATCGCGCCCAGGTTGCCGTGGCCGATACCGACCTGACGCTGGTCGGCGACGGAGCCGGGGATGCAGAAGGCCTGCAGGCCCACGCCGATGCAGCGGGCGGCCTCAGCGGCGGTCTTCACGCCCTCCTTGAAGGCGATGGCGGCGCCCAGTTCATAGGCCCACTTCACGTTTTCAAAGCAGATGGGCTGGGTAGACTCGACGATCTTGTACGCGTCCACGCCGCGGGCATTGTTAAAGGCCTTGACTTCTTCGAAATCCTTGAAGCCGTACTTCTCGAGCACGGGCTGAAGCTGGGGCCAGCGTCCTTCGAAATTCTCAAACAGAGCCATTTGTGCGCACCTCCTACTTACTCTTTACGCGGGTCAATCCACTTGACCGCGCCGTCCTCGGCCTTGAAGCGACCATAGGTGCCGATGTTCTTCTCATAGGCTTCGTTGGGGGTCATGCCCTTCTTGATGGCGTCCATCATCTTGCCCAGGGACAGGAACTGATAGCCGCACACCTGCTCGTCCTTGTCCAGGGCCAGCTTGAGCACGTAGCCTTCGGTCATTTCCAGATAACGGGTGCCCTTCGCCCTGGTGCCGTACATGGTGCCCACCATGGAGCGAAGGCCCTTGCCCAGGTCCTCCAGGCCCGCGCCGATGCGCAGACCGTCGTCCGAGAAGGCGGACTGGGTACGGCCGTACACGATCTGCAGGAACAGCTCGCGCATCGCGGTGTTGATGGCGTCGCACACCAGGTCGGTGTTCAGCGCCTCCAGGATGGTCTTGCCGGGCAGAATCTCACTGGCCATGGCGGCGGAGTGGGTCATGCCGGAGCAGCCGATGGTCTCCACCAGCGCCTCTTCGATGACGCCGTTCTTCACGTTCAGGCTCAGCTTGCAGGCGCCCTGCTGCGGAGCGCACCAGCCAACGCCATGGGTGTAGCCGGAGATGTCCTTGATCTCCTTGGCCTGAACCCATTTGCCCTCTTCGGGAATCGGCGCGGGGCCATGGTTGGGACCCTTAGCCACGCATACCATTTCCTCAACTTCGCGAGTATACTGCATATGTCTTTCCTCCCTTTACAGGTTTGTACGCCCTATTATACCACATTCCGAGTGAAAAATAAGGTACTTGCGCGATTTTTTACATGTATCGATCAAAAAATACCGATTGCGCCCGATTGGTTGCTTTTTGGGCGCGCAGATGCTATCATAAGGGAGAAAAAGCGGTTTTTCTGAACGTGAAGGAGGGATTTTTGATGAAAAGAATGCTGATCAGCGGCGCGGGCGGCTTCGTGGGGGCGCGCGTGCGGGAGATGTACAGGGAGACATGGCAGGTGGAGACGTTCCCCTCCGGCATGCTGCGGGAGGCGGACGGACAGGCGGTGCTCGAGGTCATCCGGCGGGTAAGGCCGGACGTGATCGTCCACGCGGCGGCGGTGTCGGACGTGACCGAGAGCGAGCGGTATCCGGAGCGCTCCTTCCGGGCGAACGTGCTTCTGACCGAGTGGATGGCCAGGGGCGCGGCGGAAATCGGCGCAAAGCTGCTCTCCTTCAGCTCGGATCAGGTCTATACCGGCTGCGCCTTTGCCGGCCCCTACCGCGAAGCGCAGGCGAATCCCGGCAACACCTACGGCCGGCACAAGCTGGAGGGCGAGCGGCGGGCGCTTGAAATCTGTCCGGACGCGGTGTGTCTGCGGGCGACGTGGATGTACGACCTGCCCGGCTGGAACCTGGGCGTGCGGGGCAATCTGGCGATGAACCTGCTGCGCGGCGCGCTGGCCAACCGCCCGATGCGCTTCTCCACCCGCGAGGTGCGCTCGGTGACCTACGTGCGCCAGGTCGTGCAGCTGCTGGAGCAGGCGGCGGAGCTGCCGGGCGGGGCGTACAACTTCGGCAGCGAGAACAGCCTGAGCATGTACGAGACGGCGCGGGTTTTCCTGCGGGAGATGGGGCTGGGCAGCCGCGTGGACGAGCTGATCCTGCCCGACGAGCAGGGAGACGACCGCGGCCTGGCCGTTTCGGGCGAAAAGCTGCGCGCGTGCGGCGTGCGCTTTGACACGACCGCGGAGGGCGCCGCGCGCATGGCGAGGGACTACAGGCTGCGCGCGTGAAGCGCCCGTCCGTCCCCTGAAAACTGGCCGAACCGGGAAGAGCCCGGCCGCGCGCGAAGAAAATGCCCGCGCCTTTTCCTTGACGCGCGCCCGCGGAATGGGTATAATAGAGCAAAACGGTTGATTTCGGAGGTACGCAATGGAAAAGGTTTCGTTCAGGCGGGAAATTCCGCTCCGGTACGATGTGGACGTGTTTGTGGCGGGCGGCGGCCCGGCGGGCGTGACGGCGGCGGTGGCCGCGGCGCGGCAGGGCGCGAAGGTGCTTTTGATCGAGTCGCAGGGCTGCCTGGGCGGCCTGGGCACGGCGGGTCTGGTGCCCTGCTATATGACCTTCGGCGACGGGGAGCATTTCCTGGCGGCCGGCCTGGGCGAGGAGATCCTGCATCGCCTGTGGAAGACCGGCGGCTATGAGGGCAAGTTCGAGCACTCCACCGCCATCCGGGTCGAGGCGCTCAAGCGCGTGTACGACGACATGATGCTCGAGGCCGGCGCGGACTTCCTGCTGGGCACAAATCTGGTGGACGCGGCGGTGAAGGACGGCAAGATCGAGTACTGCGTCGTCTCGGGCAAGAGCGGCGTGTACGCGGTGCGCGCGAAGGTGTATATCGACGCGACCGGCGACGGCGACCTGGCGGTCATGTCCGGCGCGCCCTATGAAAAGGGCGACGAGAACGGCCTGGTCATGCCCAGCACGCTGTGCAGCCTGTGGGCGGGCATCGACTTTACGAAGCGCGACATGCGCGACGACGACGAGGCCAGCCTGCGCAAAGCCTATGCCGACGGCGTGTTCGAGCAGCTCGACCTGCACCTGACCGGCATCTGCCAGCAGTACGAGACCACCGGCGGCGGCAACATCGGCCACGTCTACGGCGTGGACGGCACCGACGAGCGCTCGCTGACCGAGGGCCTGGTCAAGGGCAGAAGGCTCTATGACCAGTTCGAAAAGTACTATAAGAACTACCTGCACGGCTACGAGCACATGAACCTGGTGGCGACCGGCAATCTGATGGGCGTCCGCGAGAGCCGCCGCATCATGGGCGAGTACAAGCTGGTGCTGGACGACTATCGCGGCCAGGCGAATTTTGACGACGAAATCGGCCGCTACTGCTACGGCGTGGACATCCACCCGGCCAATCTGTCCTGGGACGCGTTCCTCGAGTTCCGCAAGCAGTTCAACGAGTGGCGGCTCAAGCGCGGCCAGAACTATGGCGTGCCCTATCGCATTCTGGTGCCGCAGAAGGTGGACAACCTGCTGGTCGCGGGCCGCTGCATCAGCGCCGACCGGTATCTGCAGGCCTCGCTGCGCGTCATGCCCGGCTGCTACATCACCGGCCAGGCGGCGGGCGTGGCGGCGGCGGTGTGCGTCCAGTCGAACGCCCTTCCCCGTCAGGCCGATGTGCGCGACATCCAGGGCCGCCTGAAGAACATGGGCATGTACCTGCCCAACTATCACGAATAAGCGGCTGCCGCGGAGGACTGTTTATGGAGAAGAAGTACGAAATGCCGCGGGACGCGCGCCAATACATGGAAAAGCTCGCGGCGCGGATTCGCGATGAAAAGGTGAGGACGCTGTTTCGCACCTGCTACTCAGGCCCGCTGGAGACCACGATCGACCGCCGGGCGGACGGCTCCGTCTTCCTCTATACCGGCGATATTCCCGCCATGTGGAACCGCGATTCCACCCAGCAGCTGATGCCCTACCTGCCCCTGACGGCCGAAAGCGAGGAGATGCGCGGGCTCGTTCGCGGCGCGCTGACCGCTCAGTTGGAGATGATCGGCCGCGATTCCTACGCCAACTCCTTCAACGACGCGCCCGTCGGCCATCACTACGCCGACACGGACACCCCGCGCTGCGGCGACTGGACGTGGGAGCAGAAATACGAGACGGACACGCTGTGCTATCCCATGCGCCTGGCCTGCCTGTACTATGAGCACTGCGGCGACGGCCAGGTATTCGACGAGCTGTTCGCGCGCACGTTTGAAAGGATCGTCGATCAGTTCATCCTCGAGCAGCGTCACGAGGAGCAGTCCTCCTACACGCACTCGCGCAAAGGCGCGGCCTGGCAGGACACGCTGCAGAACGGCGGCCGGGGCTACCGCGTCAACTACACGGGCATGACCTGGCAGGGCTTCCGCCCGAGCGACGACGCGACCGTTTTCGGCTATCACATCCCGTCCAACCTGATGATCGCGGCGGTCGTTCGCCAGGTGCTGGCGGTCAATGAAACGCTCGGCTTCCTTTCCGGGGAGACTGCCGCCAGGGCCGCCCGCCTGCGCGAGGAAATTCTGCACGGCGTGGAAGCCTTCGGCGTGGTCGACCACTATAAGTACGGCAAAATCTACGCCTACGAAACCGACGGCTTCGGCAATCACGTCCTTATGGACGACGCGAACGTCCCCAGCCTGCTGTCGCTGCCCTACCTGGGCTGCTGCGCGGCGGACGACCCGATGTACCTGCGCACGCGCCGCTTCATCCTCAGCGAGGACAATCCGTATTATTTCAAGGGAAGCTGCGCCTGCGGCGTGGGCAGCCCGCACACCCCGAGCCAGTACATCTGGGCGATGGCGCTCGCCATGCAGGGCTTTACCGCCGCGACCCGCGAGGAAATGAAGCGCTGCCTTGACCTGCTCGTTGTCAGCGACGGCGGCCGCGGCCGCATGCACGAGGGCTTCGACGTAAACGACCCCACCCGCTACACCCGAGAGTGGTTCACCGCCTCCGACGCGTTCTTCGCGGAATACGTGGAGTTCTGCGCGGAAAAGGGAATCGTGTAAACGTTCACAGGAAAGCGAGGACACATCCCATGAAATATGACCTGAAAAACGGCCTGGGCGCGGATTTCGTCTACGCCGCCTCCGGCAAGGTGCCCTACCGCCCGCCCTTCTGGCAGGAGGCGGACGGCGTGAGCAACGACTATCCCACCCCGCCCGAGGACTGGGACAGCTATCAGTACGTCTCCGCGGTGCTGAAAAGCCCGGTGAAGCTGCCCGTCCGCCTGGCGATCGACACGCGCTTCGATTCCTACGGCGCGCCGCTGATCGTGTTCGCCGAGAAGCTGGACACGCTCCCGGACGGCCGCCTTCAGTATGGAAAGCACTATGAGGCCGTGCTCTACGAGGGCGGTATCAACCTCTGGCAGATCGAGCCGCAGGGCGGGGATCAGCAGCGGGTGACCGCGCTGTGCAAGGCGAAGCTGCCCTTCCCGGCCGATACCTGGACGCGCCTTGAGTGCGAGATCACGCCCGAAGGCATCGCCGCCCGCGCGGGCGAGCTGACGGCTCAGGCCGAGTGCGCCCTGCCGGACACGCTCTTCGTGGGCTTCACCGCCTGCGAGGGCATCAACCACTTCCGAACCTTCGAGGTCGAAGAGAAAAATTAACTTGACCCGTCCGCTGAAAACGGCTATAATGAATCCTGTGCTGTGAAAACAGCTTTGTGCCATAGACAGCAGGTGCGTGAGCTTAAAGACCGTCGGTCGCCAGCCGAGGCGTAATGGGTTTGTGACAGATGATTTTTTGTCGCCCTTGCGTCGTGTGCGCAGGGGCGTTTTCATATGCCGTCAATGATCGGACGGAATGTGAGGTGTTTACAAATGTCCAACAATCTCGAACTGAAGAAGGCTGCCGTCGCTCAGATCAAGGAAAAGCTGACCGCCGCGCAGTCCGTCGTTCTGGTTGACTATCGCGGCCTGAACGTGGCCGAGGTGACCGAGCTGCGCAAGCAGTTCCGCGCGGCCGGCGTGGAGTACGCCGTGCTCAAGAACAGCCTGGTCGGCATCGCGGCGAAGGAAGCCGGCATCGAGGGTCTGGATTCCATCCTGGAAGGCCCCACCGCCCTGGCTTTCGGCATGACCGACGCGGTCGCTCCCGCGAAGATCATCGCGGAGTTCGCCAAGAAGAACGACAAGCTGAAGGTGAAGGCCGGTATCCTGGATGGCGCCATCCTGGATGTCGCGGGCGTGGAGAAGCTCAGCGCGATCCCGTCCAGAGAGGTCCTTATCGCCAAGGTCATGGGCAGCATGATGTCTGCCGTGTCCAAGTTCGTCTACGTCCTGGAGGCCATCCGCAAGCAGAAGGCCGGCGAAGAGGCGTAACGATCCCCCGCGCCGCCTGACGCGCACCCACAAAAATCAATACATTGGAGGTCAATATCATGAATCGCGAAGAGATCATTTCCGCTATTGAGTCCATGACCATCCTTGAGCTGGCTGACCTGGTCAAGGAAATGGAAGAGAAGTTCGGCGTGTCCGCCGCCGCCCCCGTCGCCGTTGCCGGCGCCGCCGCTCCCGCCGCCGCCGAGGCCGCCGAGGAGAAGACCGAGTTCGACGTCGTGCTGAAGGAAGCCGGTTCCGAGAAGATCAAGGTCATCAAGGTTGTCCGCGAAGTCGTGGCCGGCCTGGGCCTGAAGGAAGCCAAGGAGCTGGTCGAGAGCGCGCCCAAGACCCTCAAGGAAGGCGTTTCCAAGGAAGACGCCGAGAAGATCAAGGAGAAGCTGGCCGAGGTCGGCGCTACCGTCGAGATCAAGTAATTCACCACATGGTGTTCCGGCATGGCAGCAATGCTGTGCCGGTTTTTCTGTACCGGCCGGTACGCTTCTTTCGCCGTATCCGTTCAGTTTGCCTGAGTCGGCAGCACCGACCCGTGATTTCCAGAAAATTTCTGGAAATCCGCAGACTTCGGCCGCTTCAGTTTATGGCGGCCGATAGTCGTCGAAAGAACCCGCGGCAGCAGGTGGGGGGCAGGCAATGCCTGCCGAACAAACTTCGGTGGGGGTCTGGGGGAGCGCGAAGCGAAGCGGAGCCTCCCCCAGCCCGCCCTGCGGCGGCGTAGCCGCCGCAGGGCGGGACGCTGGGGAGGGCGGCCT